>CAIPGD010000001.1 GCA_903864485.1 uncultured bacterium
CAGGCCGATTGGGGTTGTTGTCCCGCAGACTGAAGAGGATTTGACCACCGTTGTTGACATCGCACGCGAGCATCAAGTCCCAATCGTAACGCGCGGCGCGGGCACCTCGCAATGCGGCCAAACGGTCGGCGCAGGTCTCGTCGTCGATTGCAGTAAGTTCCTGCGCAATGTGATCAATCTGGAAACCGAGACGGCCCGCGTCGAGGTCCAGCCCGGGATCACTTTGGACGCACTGAACGCCCGGTTGCGGCCACACGGCCTCTGGTACCCGATCGATATCTCGACCAGCGCGCAAGCCACCCTCGGCGGCATGGCAGGAAACAACTCTTGCGGTAGCCGTTCACTGGCCTACGGCAACATGGTTCATCACGTTCTCGGAATCGATGCAATTCTGGCCGATGGAACGCATCAGTTTTTTGGTGAGTTCGAGCGCGGCGATGGCCGCCCCGGAGCGATGCAGATCGGTAGCCAGCGCGCGCGCGAACTCATCACGCGCCTTTACGAGATCGGGCATGGCGCACAGGACGCCATGCAACGCCATTGGCCGCGCATTTTGCGTCGTGTTGGCGGCTATAACCTGGATATTTTGGCGACGCTGAACGAGCAGCCATCGATTGCCGAACGACCTTACTGGACCCACATTGCAGAGCCTGGGTCGCTGAATTTCGCGCAACTCCTGGTGGGTAGCGAAGGAACTTTGGCGGTTTCGCGAAGGCTTCATCTGCATCTATCCCCGCTCCCCCAGGCGCGAGCGCTGGGGGTGGTGAATTTCCCGAGTTTCCAGCGGGCGATGGAGTGCACCGCCGAAATCGTCCGGCTCGGGCCGACGGCGGTCGAACTGGTGGATCGAACCATGATCGACCTCGCATTGGCGAATCCGGCGTTTCGTCCAGTGATCGAAAGGGCGCTCCTCGGCAACGAAACTCAGGCCATTCTGCTGGTCGAATTCGCCGGCGAATCAACTGACCAACAGCTCGCCGCGCTGGCTCGACTCGTTGTCTGCATGAGTGATCTGGGGTTGCCCGGATCGGTCGTTGAGATGCCAGACGAACGCGCCCAAAAAATGTTGTGGGAGGTTCGCAAGGCCGGGCTGAACCTCATGATGTCGATGAAGGGCGGCGGCAAACCCATCTCGTTCATCGAAGATTGTGCAGTACCCCTGGAGCATCTGGCCGAGTACACCGCTGAATTGACCGCGTGTTTCGAGCGCCACGGCACGCAGGGAACCTGGTACGCCCACGCCTCGGTTGGCACCCTGCATGTGCGCCCGATCCTCGACCTGCGCCGTGGCGAGAGCACCAAGATGCGCGCCATTGCCGAGGAGGCCAGCGTATTGGTACGCCGGTTCAAAGGCGCCTTCAGCGGCGAACATGGGGATGGTCTGGTCCGCACCGAATGGGTTGGCTGGCAATTTGGTGCTGAGCTCACCCGCGCATTTGAGGCCGTCAAGGATGCCTTCGATCCCACGGGGCTACTCAATCCCGGCAAGATTGTCCGGGGATCAAAAATGGACGACGAGTCGCTGTTTCGGGTTGCTCCGGCAGCAACCCCACCGCTCGCCTTCGGCCCCAGCCTTGACTGGTCAGCCTGGAACGTCCGCAGCGACCCTTCAATTCCTCGTGACCAGCTGCCCGCGGCCGCCGCGCGGACAGGTGGACGTGTTGACGGCACCGTGCTGCTGAGCCCCCAGGGGACGGGCGGCGACCCCACGCTCGGATTCGCTAAAGCCGTCGAGATGTGCAACAACAACGGCCATTGCCGGAAATTTGATGCCGGTACCATGTGCCCGAGTTTCAGGGTCACGCGTGATGAGCAACATCTCACCCGCGGTCGCGCCAACACCCTGCGTCAGGCCCTCGATGGGAACTTGGGTGATGACGCGATGACATCTGAGCGCATGGCCCAGACCATGAGCCTGTGTGTGTCGTGCAAGGCCTGTCGGCGCGAATGCCCAACCGGCGTCGACATGGCAAAGATGAAGATCGAATTTCGCCAGCAGTGGACTCAGCGGCATGGCCTGAGCGTGCGCGACCGCTTGTTTGCCTTTTTGCCGCATTACGCGGGAACGCTCAGTCGGATTGCACCGCTCGCCACAGCGCTGATTCGCATGCGCAACCGCATCCCTGCACTCGCCCGCCTCACCGAGCGCTGGCTCGGATTGAACGCCCAAACGCCCCTGCCAACTTGGTCAGCGCAGCCGTTTAGCGCTTCCCATCTAGCCCCGATCGGCGCCCCTGCGGATCCCAAAACAGTCCAGACCACTCAAGTTATTCTTTGGGCTGATACGTTTAACAACCATTTTGATCCAGAGATTCTTGCCGACGCTCGGATGGTGTTGGAAGCAACGGGGTGTGTGGTTCAGGTCTCGAAGCCCGCGTCTGAAACGCGCCCCCTCTGCTGTGGACGCACGTTTCTCGCCGCAGGCCTCGTGGCAGAAGCGCGCAACGAGGCAGCCCGAACACTGCGGGCGCTCGCACCGGCGTTGGAAAATGGGGCCGTGGTTGTTGGCCTCGAGCCCTCTTGCCTACTCACGTTGCGCGATGAGTTTCTGGTCCACCGCTGGAATGAGGAGGCCGATGGCGATCGGTTGCGGGCGCTCGCTCAACAACTGGCGGGCAGTGCGTTCTTGTTCGAAGAATGGCTGCTCGCGCATCAAGGCAATCACCCGTTAACCCTCAAAGCACTCCCGCAGACCCGAGCCCTTGTGCACGGCCACTGCCATCAAAAAGCGTTCGGCGCCTTTGACGCGGTCTTAGAAGCTTTGCGCCTGATCCCAGACCTGAAAGTCGAAGCGATTACAAGTTCGTGTTGTGGCATGGCCGGTGCGTTTGGCTATGAAAAAGAACATGCGGGCACTTCTCGCGCGATGGCTGAACTGGATCTTCTGCCGGCCGTGCGTGATGCGGCCCCAGACACGCTGATCGTTGCCGATGGGACGAGTTGCCGTCATCAAATTGCGACTGGCACACCACGCGAAGCGCTCCATGTGGCGCAAGTGCTTGCGCGGGCGCTTCGAGGCCCTAACGACGCGTCAGGGGCGTGAGACCCTTCGGGAACTTCAGATCAAGGTTCTGCGAATACGCGCCGAAATCAGGTCCAAAACGCTAACAGTTACGATAATCATAATCATGATGGCCATGGTCTGGGCGTACTGAAAACCCCGGATCACGTC
>CAIPGD010000002.1 GCA_903864485.1 uncultured bacterium
ATCGGATCGCAAGGCCGCCAGAAGCAGCGTGGTTTGAAGCCAATTGGCTTGGACCACATCGTTTGGAAGCAGACCGCTCTGCCGCTTGTCATAGCATTACTCACCCTAAGCGCGGGCGCGGTCCTGCACCAGATTGAATGGGTTCAGCCGAAAGGCAATCCTCTGTCGGTTCGTCTGCTTCAGGGCAACGTCTCGCAAGAGATGAAGTTCGATCCTGAACGTGCGCTCAAGGCCATCGAACGCTACCGCGAACTGACCGAGGCCGGTGATGCCACCCTCACGGTGATGCCCGAAACGGCCTGGGTGGTCGCCTGGCTGGAGGCGCCTCGCGAAGAACGCGAACGCCTTTTAGCGCTTGCGAAGGCCCAACACCGCTGGATCGCGCTGGGAATTCCGCTGCCAGTCGCGGACCCTTGGCGGGTCGCGCTGCTTTCGCTCGAAGATGGGGTGACCAATAGCGTGGTGTTGATTGGCCCCCGATCGGCCGAAACGTCGCGCTTTGCGGGTCGTTATGACAAGCGACATCTGGTGCCGTTCGGTGAATTCATCCCGGCCGGGTTTCGATGGTTCGTTGACTTGATGGTCATGCCCATGGGCGACTTTGCGCGCGGCCCTGAAGATCCCGACCCGCAACAGGTCGCTGACCAGCGGGTTGCATTCAATGTCTGTTATGAAGATTTGTTTGGCGAAGAACTGACTGGGCGAGTCAAACAAGGGGCAACGGTTCTGATCAATGTGAGCAACATCGCCTGGTTTGGCGGGTCACACGCCCTGCCTCAGCATTTGCAGATTTCGCGCATGCGCACGCTCGAACTGGGGCGGCCCATGCTGCGTGCAACCAATACGGGCGTCACCGCTGCGATTGACCATCGCGCCAGGGTGCTGGCCGAGTTACCAATCCAGATCGAGGGTGCGCTCGACGTCCAGACCCAGGGGACTGTCGGGGTGACGCCCTTTGTGCGACTCGGCAATCTCGCCATCTTGCTGATCTGTATCAGCATCCTGGGGTTCAGCTTTCTGGCGAACAGGGCTTCAGCCCAGCGCCCGGGCGCGGGGCTTTAGAATCGCCCGAACGTATCATTTCCGCGAGAGTCCCCTCCTCATGTCTTCCGAATTAAGTTCCCTCCCCGAACGTGTCCTCTCTGGCGAGGCGCCGACCTTTCAGCAGACCATCCTGCGCCTGCAAAATTATTGGGATCAACATGGATGCGCGCTGCTCCAGCCGTATGACATGGAAGTCGGCGCAGGGACTTTTCATACCGCGACGTTTTTGAGATCGATTGGCCCCGAGCCTTGGCGGGCTGCCTATGTTCAGCCATCGCGCCGGCCGCGCGACGGGCGCTACGGCAACAATCCCAATCGTCTGCAGCACTATTATCAGTTTCAGGTCGTTCTGAAGCCCTCACCCTCGGACATCTTGCAGTGCTATCTCGGATCACTTGAGGTGCTAGGGATTGATCTGCAGGCCAACGATGTTCGCTTTGTCGAAGACGACTGGGAGTCGCCGACTTTGGGCGCCTGGGGCCTTGGCTGGGAAGTTTGGCTGAACGGCATGGAAGTGACCCAGTTCACCTATTTCCAGGAAGTAGGCTCGCTGCGCTGCGAACCGATCACAGGGGAAATCACTTACGGGCTCGAACGTCTTGCGATGTACTTGCAGGGGGTTCAGAGCGTGTATGACCTCGTCTGGACCCATGGTCCAGCGGGCACCGTGACCTATCGCGACGTGTTTCACCAGAATGAAGTCGAGCAGTCGACCTATAACTTTGAACAATCTGATGCGGCGATGCTGTTTCGTCATTTTGATGAGTACGAAACTCAGGCGCGTCATCTGATCGATGCGGCACTAGCGCTTCCCGCATACGAGATGGTGATGAAATGTAGTCACACCTTTAACCTGCTCGACGCCCGGGGCGCCATTTCCGTGACCGAGCGCGCAGGCTATATCGGTCGTGTCCGAGCGCTATCGCGCGCCATTGCTCAAGCCTATTACGAATCACGCGAACGGCTTGGCTTTCCAATGCTTGGACAACGATGATCGGACAACCATGATGCACGCGGCCACACACACGACGTCCCCCCTGCTTGTCGAACTCTTCACGGAAGAACTGCCCCCACGGGCCCTGCGTGCGCTGGGCGAAGCCTTTGGCCACGGAATTTCTGAGGGGCTGAAGGCCTGCGGACTGGTGGCGTCAGAACCACCTGCAGAAACCGAGACCGTGGTGTTTTCAACCCCACGACGTCTCGCCGTGCGCATTGACAGGGTCCGTTCGCAAGCCGAAGATCGGATGGTCGAGGTCAAGGGGCCCTCCGTCAAAGTCGGCCTTGACAGCGGGGGGCAACCCACCCAGGCGTTGATCAAGTGGGCGGAGCGCCAAGGCGCTCATTTGGACGAACTAACGCAAGGCTCTGACGGCAAGCAAGCGGTCTTCTTGTGGCGCCATAACGTCCAGGGCATCCTTTTGACGCAGGCTATCCAGGAGATCCTCGAGCAAACGCTCGCGCGCCTGCCAATCCCCAAACTCATGACCTACCAGCTCGACGATGGCACCTCCGTGTCATTCGTTCGACCCGCGCACGGACTGATCGTACTGCATGGAGATACGATCATCCCGGCCAAGTTACTGGGTCTTGAGGCCGGACGCGTGACGCATGGTCATCGTTTCCAGGGCGCCACCAACCTGCGCATTGCGCATGCGGACGAATACGAGAGCCGTCTCGCACTGGAGGGTCGGGTGTTGGCTTCATTCGCGGAGCGACGGGCTCGAATCAAGACACTGCTCGAGGAAGAGGCGCGGACACTCGGCGCGCATTTGTTATCCACGAATTTGTCCGAATCCTCGTCCGCGACGGACCCAACAACTGAAGCGTTGCTTGATGAAGTTACCGCACTGGTCGAGTGGCCACGGGTCTACGTCGGGCAGTTTGATGCGGCATTCCTGAAGGTCCCGCAAGAATGTCTGATTCTGACCATGAGAACGAATCAGAAGTACTTTCCTTTGTTCGATGATCAGGGCCAATTGCGCGCGCAGTTCCTGATCGTGTCCAACATGGACGTCGACAACCCCTCGGCGATTATTGATGGCAATGAGCGCGTCGTACGTCCGCGTCTCGATGATGCGCGCTTCTTTTACGAACAGGATCTCAAGCAATCACTCGAGTCACGTCTAGAAGGGCTTGAGCGCGTGGTGTATCACGCCAAACTCGGCTCGCAACGCGAACGAGTTGCACGTGTCGAAGCGATCGCGGCGGCGGTACTCACACAATGGGGGACAGCTCTCAGCAGGGCTGAGGGACCAACGGACGCGGCCACGATCACCCCTAGCCTCGAAAGCGTGCAGCGCGCGGCACGATTAGCCAAGTGCGACCTCATCACCGGCATGGTGGGCGAGTTCCCCGAGCTCCAGGGCACTATGGGTCGTTATTACGCACTGCACGATGGCGAAACGCCAGAAGTCGCTCAGGCCATTGAGGACCATTACCGGCCCCGCTTTGCCGGGGACGGTCTCCCCGCCAATTCGGTCGGGTTTGTCGTCGCACTGGCCGACAAGCTGGAAACGCTCGCGGGGATCTGGGGTATTGGCTTGCAGCCGACCGGCGACCGCGATCCGTTTGGATTGCGGCGGCAGGCGCTTGGCGTGGTCCGCATGATGGTCGAACAGGCACTGCCTCTGGAGCTGCCTCAATTGATCAAATCCGCATTCGAACCATTCGGAACGCTGGCCAACCCCGACGCGTTCAAGGCCGATTTGGGCGGCCTGCACGCGTTTATGCTCGACCGCTTGCGCGGTTGGTTGAGAACCTGGAAGGACGACCGTTGGGATGCGGTTTCGATCGATGCCGCACTCGCAGTTGAAACCGCTCGGCTTGACCAGTTGCCGGCCCGACTTGATGCCTTGGTGGCGTTTCGCGCGCTGCCCGAATCTGCGGCTCTGGCTGCTGCGAACAAGCGCATCGGTAACATCTTGCGCAAATCAGCCCCTGAGTTGCTGGGTCACGCTCCCAAGATCGATGCTTCTCGCCTGGTTGAACCCGCCGAAGTCGCATTGGCCCATGCACTGGCGCAGATTGAAGATGCCGTCGACGCCGACTTTGGCGCTGGTCACTACGCCGAATCACTGGCCAGGTTGGCGGCGCTGCGCGGGCCGGTCGATACATTCTTTGAAGCGGTCATGGTCATGGCCGAGGATCCTGGGTTACGCGCCAATCGCCTCGCCCTTCTTGCAAGCCTCTACGCCCGGATGAATCGGGTGGCCGACCTCGCGCGCCTTGCGGTCTGATCACGATGCCGCTACTGCTTTGTGATCGAGACGGGGTGATCAATGAAGACTCTGAGCACTACATCAAGTCGCCGGCAGAGTTCACGCCGATTCTGGGCAGCATTGAAGCCCTCGCTCGTTTGAGCCAGGCGGGTTGGCGCATCGCGGTGGTCACGAACCAATCCGGGCTTGCGCGCGGCCTTTTCACGCTGAGCACGCTCCATGCGATCCATCAAAAGCTGCATCAAATGGTTCAATCTGCGGGGGGACGGGTGGATGCAATTTTTCTTTGCCCGCATGGCCCTGACGCGGGATGCGCGTGCCGGAAACCCGCTCCAGCGCTCTTTCAACAAGCGCTGCTCCGGTTCCATGTGGCCCCCAATGACGCGCTCGCGGTGGGCGATTCATTGCGCGACCTGCAGGGCGCCGCGACTGCTGGCATTCCTGCCGTTTTAGTTCGCACCGGTAACGGACTTTTAACCGAGGCCCGGGCCCAAGGCGCGAGTGGAGATTTGAGCACCGGGCAAGCCTTGCAGTTGCCGCGCCATACCCAAATTCATGAGAATCTTGCGGCGCTTGCGGACACCCTTCTTCGCAAGCACTGAACGTTCTGCACCGAACGTTCTGAACCGTGATTTGAACCGTGATTTGAACCGAGATTTGAGCCCTATGCACGCAGGTTCGCAGCCGACTCAACAAGCCAGTTCGCCAGGCGTTTTTCAAGCCATTCGATCCGCGCTTTTTTACCTGTTTCAACTTCTCACGGTCGCGCCCTTTTCCTTGCTGTGCCTGGTATGGGCACCACTGCCGCTGCACTGGCGCTATCGGCTGACCATCCTCTGGCCACGATTGATGATCTGGGGCGCCAAAGTACTTTGTGGCGTGCGATGGGAAGTCCGCGGATGGGAAAACCTGCCCGACCAGCCGGTCGTTTTATTGAGTAAACATCAGTCGACTTGGGAGACGATGTTTTTCATCGCGCACATGCCGCGTGAGCTTGTTTTTGTGTTCAAGCGAGAGTTGCTGCGATTGCCCTTCTTTGGCTGGGGGATCGGACTCCTGAAGATGATTTCGATTGATCGTTCTCAAGGTCGAGATGCATTTGAACAAGTCGTGACGCAAGGGACCCGTAAGTTAGAGGAGGGTCGTTGGCCCATTTTGTTTCCCGAGGGCACTCGCACCAGTCCAGGCGAGCAAGGTCGCTACAAGAGTGGCGGTGCGCGACTCGCAGTTCGCGCCGGGGTACCCGTGGTGCCGATTGCGGTGAACTCGGGCGATTGCTGGCCCCGCGGGCGCATGCTCCATCCGGGTTTGGTGACGGTTTCGATTGGTGTCCCCATCGCAACAACGGGAAAGACGCCCGATGGTGTGACTCGCGAGGTCGAGGCCTGGATTGAAACAGAGATGCGCCGACTCTCACCTGCGCGCTACTCGGAGCCCTGGTCACCCGCCACTTCGGCGGCTGCGATTCGTCGCGAACGCGCATCGCGCGCGATCGAATCGTCGAATTAGGCGCGGCTGTCTTGGGCTGGCGAGATTTCCTGACCGACCTGCTGGCTGGCCGTCCAGCGCACAGCCCCGGCACACCTGAATTTGAAACCGCTTGCCACTCAATAATTCTTTCTTCGAGAACGATCATGTACCGGTTAACACGGTCGGCCCGACGCACGATCGGTCTCCAGATCGATCCTCGTGGGCTCACCGTGCGCGTGCCCCAGCACACAGCCTCTCGGGATATTGAACAGGCGTTACAGAGCAAGTCCGACTGGATCTTGCGCAAACTGGCAGCGTTGGACGAACGCGAAAAACTGGGGGCAAGGGGGGCACAAACCACTGAACAATCCATCGGACCAGCAGGTGCTCAATCCGCTACACACTCTGCTGCAAAATCCCCCGCCGAAATCAGGGCGCTCAAGCGCCAGGCACGGACGCTATTCGCGGAACGCCTTGCGGTCTTCGAACGCATGCATGCCTGCGCGCCAGTCCGCTGGAGCCTGACTTCGGCGCGCACCCGTTGGGGAAGTTGCAGCCCCGGGGGACATGTTCGGCTGAACTGGAGGCTGATTCACTGTCCAGTGCCGGTCGTTGATTATGTGATTGCGCACGAGCTTGCCCACCTCGAGGAACTCAATCACGGCCCACGATTTTGGGCACGCGTCGAGGTGCTTTACCCAGAATGGCGCCGCGAGCGAAAAGCCCTGCGGGGGTATCGACTGGACGATCGACTAGACGCTCGACTGGATGATCGACTAGACGCTCGACTGGACGATCGCTAAGCGATCCGCCAACTGATACCAGAGCGCCTGCGGAATTTCCTCGGCGCGCTCGGTCCCCGCGATTTCGGGCGCGGATACGCCTCGTGCAGCGAGCCACGGCAACAAGGTGCCCCGCAACATTTTGCGACGCTGCCCAAACCCCGCTGCAAGCACAGCCTCGAGAGCGCTCAGACTGCGGACCTGCGGACTGGCGAGGGGCCGCATTCGAAAGACTGCCGAGTCAACCCGGGGCGGCGGGTCAAACGCCTGGGGCCCGACTTCAAACAAGAAATCAATGCAGTACCACGCCTGGAGCAAGACGCCGAGCCGCCCGTACGCCGCCTGTCCAGGTCCGGCCGCGAGACGCTCGACCACCTCTTTTTGCAGCATGAAGTGCTGATCCTCAACGATCGACACCTGATCGATCAATCGAATCAGCAAAGGGCTCGAAATGTTGTAGGGCAGGTTGCCAACAATCCGCAGTTTGCGGCTCGATGATGCCGTTGCGACCGACTGTTCAAACGACTGCGCAACCAACTGCCCAAAGTCAAAACTCAGCGCATCGGCTTCGTGCAAGACCAGTTGCTCGGGCGTGAACCGCCTGCGCAAACGTGCCACCAAATCACGATCGAGTTCAACCGCATGCATCTGCGGCAGGTGGGTCAACAGATGCTGCGTGAGTGCCGCCAAGCCGGGGCCGATCTCAACGACAAGGTCATTCTCGCGCAAGCCCATCGCCGCGACGATCGCGCGCAAAACCCCCTGATCGACCAGAAAGTGTTGCCCGAAGCGCTTGCGCGCCTGGTGCGCACCGCTGCGTTCAGTCAAGCCGCAATTCAACGAAGGTTTTGTCGCGCAGCCGGCGCAACCATTCCTGCGCCTGCTCCTCAATCTTGCGCTCGCGAATGACATTGCGGGCAGCGATGCGCTCGCGGTCTGCGGCCGAGCCATTGCGACGCTCGTTCACCACGATGAGGTGCCAGCCAAAGGGACTTCGAACCGGTTGACTGAGTTCATTTAACGGGAGGGCCTGCATGACCTGATCAAATTCTGGAACGGTATCGCCTGGGTCCAGCCAACCGAGATCGCCTCCGCGGGCAGCACTGCCATCGGCGGAGTATTGCCGCGCCAGATCCGCAAACTCAGACCGACGTGCGAGTACGCGTTCGCGCAGCTCGTTCAGCAGGCGCTGCGCTTCGGCATCGCCGGCGGGGCCACTGCCCGGACGCACCAGAATATGGCGGGCGCGGGTCTGCACAACGGGCTTAGCGGATTCAGAAGCAGCACTGCGTTCCTCTTCGAGCCGGACGACATGAAAACCGGCGCCACTGCGCAAAGGTCCGGCGACCGTGCCGGCCGGTTTGCCCTGCAAGGCGTCGGTGAACAGGGAGGGCCAGCGGTCGGCGGTTCGCCAGCCCAAAGAGCCACCGCTCTCAAGGGCACCCCTTGCGTCAGAAAAGGTCGCAGCCAGGCGGGAGAAATCAGCGCCAGCCCGAGCTTGACGAGCGATGTCTTCGGCCCGCAGACGCAAACGCTCAATTTGCTGTGGTCCGATGTTTTCAGACACGCCCACGAGGATCTGAGCGATCTTGAGTTCGGGCACCCGAGCCTGCCGGGATATGTTGACCTGCAAATCAACTTCGCTTTCAGCAATTTCGATCCGCGCGTCCACTTCACGCTCGCGCAAACGGGTCATCAAGATACCGTCGCGCATGTCGCTTCGAAACCGCTCAAAGGTCATGCCGTCCGATTCGAGGCGATCGCGAAACGCCGAGACGGTCAACCCGTTTTCCTCAGCCATCCGCGCAACCGCTCGCTCGATTTGAACATCTTCAACGCGCAATCCGAGTTCACGGGCCGACTGGACCTGAGCGCGATCCAGAATCAGGCGCTCAAGCACCTGCCTCTGAAGCTCTGCATTGTCCGGGAGGGTGACGGCCTGCTGACGCAGTTGCCGCTCGGCCATCCGGGAGCGCAGGTTCAGTTCCCCCGCAGTGATGGGTTCGCTGTTGACGATGGCGACTATTCGATCAACGGGTTGCGGCTCAGCCGACACCCCTGCGTGAAATGCGATCGCCAAAAAGGCACTGCCTGCAGACAAAAAAAGTGACTTCATTCGTAACCGAAATAACGACCGGTCGAGATCTCGCGATCCGGGCGAACCCGCCAACCTGGGATGCTTCGGCTCAATATAGCAGAGGGGTCAGAGCCGATCTTGGCCAGACCGCTTAACTCGAGCTGGAGGGAAACCGCCGTCGTCCGCGAGATCGCCGAAGTCACGTACTGTTGAAACACCACGCGAGTCGCCCAGCAGTCCTCGCGATACTCGGCACCCGCCAAGGATTCGACAAGACCCGGCTGGATTCCGGCGATTTCTGCGAGGGTCCAGTTGAAGCGGCCCAATAGATACCAACGCTCTGAAACCGGCCATTGTGCAGACACATCGATCTGGTCCACTAGATCCCGACGATAGCGGTACGCAAGATTCACGATGTGCTCTGGGCGCGGGTTCCAGCGGGTGGCGAAGTTAAACCTGGGAACACGGGCTTCAGCCAGATTGGCCTGCATACCCCCATCAACGGTCCACCCAGGATTGATGGTGGCGCCCCCAGCCGCCAGCAGATCTGATCGGGTGTCACTGCGCGGCGCCTCACCCGCAATCGTCACCCGTTGCGGCTCAAAGTAAAGCCGCTGCCCGATCCCAAAGCGCAGCGCCTCGCGGCCCGTCGCTGGATCGAGGAAACGGGTTAGCAAGGCGGTTGTGAGCTGATTGACATCGGCGATTCGATCATTCCCGACAAAAGTATTATTCGAAAAAAGCTGGGCAAAATTAAAGTCGGCCTGTGCGGTATCGAAAAGCGGAAATTTCGACTGATCTCGATACGGTGTGCGCACGTAAAAAATCCGCGGCTCGAGGGTTTGAGTCCAGACCCGCTGATCGGTCCACGTCATCGGACGCTCGAACACGAGGCCAGAATCCATCGACAGCGTTGGCAGAAACCGGTTCAGCGCCCGCGTTCCGCTCAGATCACCCGGAATTCCTGGCGTCACGACGTTCGAGTCAAGGTAGTAGGACGATGCATGGAAGCCGAGTCGCGGGACCAAGAAGGCGCCGGGGCTTCGGAAGCTCCAGGCAACCGTCGGATGGGCCACCGCACGCCAACCAGCCGCTGACCCTGCGATGGGCCGCTCAAAACGGGAGAGATCAAAGCCCGAGGCCAGATCAAAGCCCTTCAAATCCCGCAAATCCCAATTTGCAGCCAACTGCGGCACGCGCGAATACGGCGGGGCGGCACGTGCTTCGAGGATGTTCTGGTAAGACGCAGCCCGCGCGAGGACGGTCCAGTCGCCCAGAGTTCGAGTCAGAAAGGCTTCGCGCGGCAGACTGCGCTCGGAGGCGCCCAAGATCGAGGTCGAAAAATCTGCAAAGTAGTTGTCGTCGGAGACCCCGCGGACTGTCCAGCCGCCCGACCACCCGCGCCAGTCAGAGATCTTGTTGGTCGCGGAGGCGAACCAGCGGTCTCGCCCGGCCGAACGATCACCTGGCAAGGCTTCCAATCGCACTTCACCGGCCTGCTCGGGTTCGAGGTACCTGAACAATCCACCCACCTGCAAGCCACGTCGGGTCAGGAGGCGCGGGTAGACGGTCAAATCACGGTTAGGCGCGATGTCCCAGTAGTAGGGTGCACTGACCGAGAGACCGGTCCGCGATGAGACCCGTCCGGTCGGTAACAAGAAACCCGAGTGACGTCCCTCACCGATTGGGAACGACAACTCGGGGAGTTCCATAATTGTTGTTCCGAAGAAATCGATCTTGGCATCGCGCGTGCGGGCAACGCCAGCCGGTTTGTCATAGTTCAACATGCTGGCACGAACAAACCAGGCTGGACGCTCGGGCGTGCAGGTGCTGTAACTGGTATCGAACATCGCAAGTTTGCCGCGACCAATAAAGTCGATGCGGCGCGCAGACCCGCGGCCCGATACGGCCGGGATCGAAAATTCGGCCCGTTCGAAATGCCCGACCATCGAATCGAGACGCAGTTCCAATTCAGGTCCGGTGAACACAAGACCATCCCGAGCGAGCCGCACGGCCCCCGAGGCAAGCGCCTCGTCGTCGTTTTCGCGATAGGTGATCTGATCGCCCCGCAAGCGGGTGCCCCCGCGTCGCAACTCGGCATTGCCGAGGAACACCGTTTCCTGGCCGATCTGTCCGCGCACCGAATCGGCGCGGGCAAACGCGGGGGACGCCCCAACCGCGGGGGCTGGCGACAACTCGGTGGCCATTCGCAAGGGAACCGATTCGACGGCGAGCAAAGCCCGTGGCAGGAGCGCAAAGGCGCCTGCAACAAATGCAGTGATGACGGCCGTCACGGCCACGTTGTGTGGAGCAGGCATGGCGTCGTTATTATAGAGACGTGAACCAGACTCCCACTCCAATACCCGGGCCGGATTCGCGCGCCGCCCAACCGCCTGCGCCGGCTGCCGAACCGTGGCAATCGATTGCAGCCCAACCAACGCCCAGGGCCAGCCTGGTGCCGCCGGCAGACGAACGCGTTGCGGCGTTGCGGCAATGGCTCGGGG
>CAIPGD010000003.1 GCA_903864485.1 uncultured bacterium
CCCAGCACGCTGGGTGAATCTGTTCGACTCTGATGCCCGTCCTGCAAACCCGGATTAATCCGCAGTCGGCAGAGTTCGCTGACAACCAGCGGGCCATGGAGGCACTGGTGAGCGATCTGCGCGCGCAGATCGCGATCGCTGCGCGCGGTGGCGGCGAGTCTGCCCGTGCAAGGCATCTGGCGCGGGGAAAGCTCCTGCCGCGCGAGCGGATTGATCGGCTGCTCGATCCCGGCAGCCCCTTTCTCGAGTTTTCCCCACTGGCTGCATTTGGCATGTACGACGCAGAGGCGCCAGCGGCGGGACTGATCGTGGGGATTGGTCGTGTTGCCGGGCGCGAATGTGTCGTGGTTTGTAATGATGCGACGGTCAAGGGCGGGACCTATTACCCCATTACCGTCAAAAAGCACCTGCGAGCCCAGGAGATTGCCCGGGAGAACCGCTTGCCATGCATCTACCTGGTCGATTCGGGTGGCGCAAATTTGCCGAATCAAGACGAGGTATTCCCTGATCGGGACCACTTTGGGCGCATCTTTTATAACCAGGCCACGATGTCCGCGGCCGGCATCGCGCAAATCGCCGTCGTGATGGGATCCTGCACCGCCGGGGGGGCGTATGTTCCGGCGATGGCTGACGAGTCAATCATCGTTCGCAATCAAGGCACGATATTCCTGGGGGGGCCCCCGCTGGTCAAAGCGGCGATCGGTGAGGTAGTGACGGCCGAGGATCTTGGTGGGGGCGACGTGCATACACGGCTCTCGGGAGTGGCCGATCATTTGGCCGAAAACGACGGGCATGCGTTATCGATTGCGCGCCGGATTGTCGGGCATCTGAATGGTGCGGCGGCTTCGGGAACCCTGGCCGAGCGGGCGGCCAGGCTTGGTTTGGACCTCGCGGCGCCGCGACCGCCGCTGTATGCGCCCGAGAGCCTGTTGGGTCTGATCCCGAGCGATTCGCGCAAACCCTACGACATTCGCGAAGTGATCGCACGCCTCATCGACGGCAGTGAATTCGACGAGTGGAAGTCGCGTTTCGGTACCACGTTGGTGACGGGTTTCGCCCGTTTGAATGGAATTCCGATTGGAATCATTGCGAACAATGGCATCTTGTTCTCGGAGAGTGCGCAAAAGGGCGCGCACTTTATTGAGCTTTGCTGTCAGCGCAAAACGCCGCTCATTTTTCTGCAAAACATTACGGGATTCATGGTCGGTCGCAAGACCGAAAACGAGGGGATTGCCCGTCACGGCGCAAAAATGGTGACGGCGGTTGCGTGCGCTCAGGTCCCTAAATTGACGGTTATTGTTGGCGGGAGTTTTGGCGCCGGAAATTACGGCATGTGCGGCCGCGCCTTCGGGCCGCGGTTTTTGTGGATGTGGCCAAACGCGCGAATTTCGGTCATGGGGGGTGAACAGGCCGCGAGCGTGCTCGCTACGGTCCGCCGCGACGGCATCGAAGCGCGCGGCGGGCATTGGAGTGCCGAGGACGAGGCCGCTTTTCGGGCGCCGATCCGCGCCCAATACGAGGCCGAGGGTCATCCGTACTACGCGACAGCGCGCCTCTGGGACGATGGAGTGATCGATCCGATCGATACGCGTCGCGTGCTGGCCCTAGGCCTCGCAGCCGCGCTTCATGCTCCCATCCCGGAAACACGCTTTGGCGTTTTTCGGATGTGACCCCGGAATTTTGAATAATTCTATGTTCAGTAAGATCCTGATTGCCAATCGCGGGGAGATCGCTTGCCGCATTGCGGCTACGGCCAGGCGTCTGGGAATCCGAACCGTTGCGGTGTATTCGGATGCAGATGCACACGCAGCCCATGTCGAGGCCTGTGATGAAGCCTGGCCGATTGGTCCAGCGCCCGCGCGGGAGTCGTATCTGAACATCGCCCGCCTGTTGGCGGTCGCGCGAGAAAGTGGCGCACAGGCGATTCATCCCGGGTATGGCTTTCTGTCCGAAAATGCCGAATTCGCTCGCAGTTGTGCGGCAGCCGGCTTGATTTTTGTGGGCCCCCCGGCCGCGGCGATCGAGGCGATGGGCAGTAAATCGGCCGCTAAGCGGTGCATGACCCAAGCCGGTATCGCGCTCGTCCCGGGCTACCACGGGGACGAGCAGGCAGCGGATTTCCTGGCTTTGGAGGCCGAGCGGATCGGTTGGCCAGTCCTCATCAAAGCCACGGCAGGCGGTGGCGGCAAGGGGATTCGCGTCGTCCGCCAGCGGGGTGAATTCGAGGCACAGCTGATCGCTTGTCAGCGCGAAGCGCGATCGAGCTTTGGCGATGATCGGGTGTTGCTAGAGCGTTATCTGGTTCGGGCCCGTCATGTTGAGATCCAGATTTTTTGCGACCAGCACGGGGGCGCTCTCTGGTTGTCCGAGCGCGATTGTTCGGTCCAGCGCCGCCACCAAAAAATCATCGAGGAGGCGCCCGCGCCGGACCTGAGCGATGACTTACGCGATGCGCTCGGGCAGGCGGCCGTTGCTGCCGCGCGGGCGGTCAACTATGTCGGCGCCGGAACCGTCGAATTTCTGGTCGCCTGTGATGAACGCGGTCGCGCCGAGTGTTTCTATTTTATGGAAATGAACACGCGACTGCAGGTCGAGCATCCGGTCACCGAAATGATTACGGGACTCGATCTGGTCGAGTGGCAGCTTCGAATTGCAGCGGGTGAGCCTCTGCCACTCACGCAATCCGAGGTCCGGATTCAGGGTCACGCGATCGAGGCAAGGCTGTGTGCCGAAAACCCCGCCCAGGGTTTTTTGCCGGCAACTGGTCGAGTGCTCCGTCTAGTCTGGCCCGAGGGCGTGCGAATTGACTCCGGGGTGCGCGCCGGCGATCACATCACAGCGCATTACGATTCAATGATTGCGAAGCTCATTGTCCACGGGCGTGATCGCTCGGATGCACTTCAGAAACTGACGCATGCGCTCGATGCGGTGCGGATCGCCGGACCTGCGACCAA
>CAIPGD010000004.1 GCA_903864485.1 uncultured bacterium
AATCGCTGCGCAATCTGCGCATCACGCACAGAACCCGTTTCGACCAGCACGGCAACCAAAATCAGTACCTCGCGTCGCGAGCCCTCCGGAACCGGCGCCATCATGCCGCGCCGAGCTCCCTCGGCCAACACTTGGCGGACGCGCAGCGCACGGCGGCTGGCGGTCAGCATGCGGGTGGCATCGCGGACCGCAGGCTCGGAACTGGCGGGGCGGGACAGCACCATCGCCGCATCGGCCCCATGGCGAAACCGCTGAACCGCTTGCACCGACTGCTCGAGGCGGCGCGCTGCTTCCCGCAGACCGTCGCGCATACCATCGGCGACCTGTTGCGGGCGGTCGCCCAAGCTACCACCCGCCAGCCAGGCGATTTCCATGGCCTCCGATACAGCCTCAGCATCTGCTGATTCCGCGAACGGATCAGAGCTCAGTGCCTGATGACTGGCAGCGCCTACCAGTCGGGTCAGCGCAGCGACCTCCGACTGCGCCGCCTGGATTCGTTCACCAGCCTCATCCAGGGCGCGGCGCCACCGCGACAGTCTGCGCAAGGCTTCAGCCAAAGCCTGATCGGCCTCGTTGGCTCCCGCACCTCCGCCCCCACCGCCGCCCACATCACCACGCAACATCGCGTCGCGAATTCGCGCTCGATATTCGGGTGCGCAGTCGATCAGGGCGTCAAGATCCAGAGCCAAGTCCGCCCGCTATCGAGGGTTGGAGACGCCGCTGACCACCTGGCGCTGCGGCGCAGCGATTAGAAGGCCGCGATACCCGTCAGCGCCCGGCCCAGAATCAACGCGTGGATGTCGTGAGTCCCCTCATAGGTGTTCACGACTTCCAGGTTGACCAGGTGGCGAACAACACCGTATTCGTCGCTAATCCCGTTGCCGCCCAGCATGTCGCGCGCAACACGCGATATCTCGAGCGCTTTTCCGCAATTATTGCGTTTCAGAATACTGGTAATTTCAACCGAAGCGATCCCTTCGTCTTTCATGCGACCCAAGCGCAGCGCGCCCTGAAGCCCCAGCGCGATCTCGGTCATCATATCGGCGAGCTTGCGTTGAATCAGCTGATTTGAGGCCAGCGGCCGACCGAACTGCTTGCGATCCAGCACATATTGGCGGGCCCGATGCAGGCAGTCTTCGGCGGCGCCCATCACGCCCCAGCTAATCCCATAGCGGGCGCTATCCAGGCAGGTGAAAGGTCCCTTGAGCCCTCGTACATCGGGAAACGCATTTTCTTCGGGACAAAACACCTCATCCATGACGATCTCGCCGGTCACAGAGGCGCGCAACCCCATCTTGCCGTGAACCGCAGGCGCGCTGAGCCCTTGCCAACCCTTTTCCAGGACAAAGCCCCGGATCGAGCCTGAATCGTCTTTGGCCCAGACCACAAACACGTCGGCGATCGGGCTGTTGGAGATCCACATCTTGGACCCCGTCAAGCGATAGCCGCCCGGGACACTGCGGGCCCGTGTGACCATGCTGCCAGGGTCGGACCCATGATCGGGCTCCGTCAAACCAAAACAGCCAATCCAGTCACCTCGAGCCAGCGGGGGCAAATACTTTTGCCGCTGTGCCTCTGTACCGAACTGGAAAATCGGCAGCATTACGAGCGAGCTCTGCACGCTCATCATCGAGCGATAGCCCGAATCGACCCGCTCGACTTCGCGCGCGATCAACCCGTAACCGACATAGCTCAGGCCAGCACCACCATAGGCCTCGGGGATGGTCGGACCGAGCAAGCCCAGTTCGCCCATCTCTTTAAAAATGGTGGCATCAACCGTCTCGTGACGGAACTGCTCGAGGACGCGCGGGCTGAGCCGGTCTTGCGCATAGGCCTGCGCCGCATCACGCACAGCGCGCTCATCGTCACTTAACTGACGATCAAGCAGCAGCGGGTCGTCCCAATGAAAAGAGGCTTTAGCGGCCATCACTGCACTCCATCAAATTGCTTAACCGATGATTGTACGGTGCCTCAACGATGCCAAGCGACAACCCGCTGGCGCTGCTCTCCGAGCTTGTCGATACCCAGAGTCATCACGTCGCCCGGGTTCAGGAAGCGCGGCGGCTTCATGCCCATTCCCACGCCGGGGGGCGTTCCGGTGGTGATGACATCGCCCGGAAAGAGGGTCATGTAATGGCTGACGTACGCGACGAGTTGAGCAACGCCAAACACCATGGTCTTGGTGTTGCCGCGCTGCGCCTTCTCGCCATTCAAATCCAGCCACATCTCGAGGTCTTGCGGATCTCCCACTTCGTCCTTGGTCACCATCCAGGGACCAATCGGCCCGAAGGTCTCCGCGCCTTTGCCCTTCGACCAGGTGCCTCCGCGCTCGAGCTGAAAATTACGTTCAGAAACATCGTTCACCAGACAGTAACCTGCGACATGTTTGAAGGCGTCGGCTTCTTCGATGTACTGCGCTTTGGTTCCAATCACGATACCGAGTTCAACTTCCCAATCGAGCTTGATTGAGTGGGGCGGTTTGATCACGTCGTCGTTGGGTCCGCAGATGCTGCCGTTGGCCTTCATAAACATGATTGGCTCAGTCGGAACAGCCATTCCGGCTTCGGCGGCGTGGTCGCTGAAATTCAATCCGATCGCTACAAATTGACCCACGTTGGCCACGCAGGGCCCCAGACGGGTCCCTGCAGCGACCACCGGCAGCGAGCCCGAATCAATCGCAGCGATCGCGGCCAGAGCCGCTGGCGACAACATGGCGCCATCGAGATCCGCGTGCCCATGCGGTAGGTGTCCGCTGAGGTCGCGAATCGTTCCATCTGTAGCCATCAGGCCAGGTTTTTCGGCACCGACGGCGCCATGGCGAAGCAACTTCATAACGACTCCTGATTAAATCAAAGTTAAAGCGCGCCGAAGGCTGTCAAAGCGACATGCCCCCGTCCGCGAAAATCGCCTGCCCTGTCATAAACGATGACTCATCGCTGACAAGGTACACAAAGGTCTCTGCAATTTCTTCGGCAGTGGCCAACCGGCCCATCGGTTGCCGCGCAATGAAATCCAGCCGGGCCTGGTGAGGATCCGCGTGTGCCTGAATGCGTTCGCCTAAAGACGGCGTATCAACCGTACCAGGACAAATACAATTAACCCGAATGTTCTGCCGGACATGATCAACCGCAAGCGCCCGCGTAAATCCCGCCACGGCCGCCTTACTGGCGGCATAAGCGAGGCGGTTTGGAGCCGCCTTGAGTTGCCCCAACACCGACGCCATATTCAGGATCACTCCCCCACCGGCCGCGATCATGTAGGGCAACATCGCTTTGGTCGTGATGAACATGGCCCGCACGTTTAAATTAAAACTGTGGTCCCAATCATCCTCCGTGCACTCGAGGATGGTCCCCTGATGCACCCAGCCCGCACAGTTGAACAAAATATTGACTGCGCCAATCCGATCGACCGCCGCGCGCACAGCCGCAGGATCCAGCACATCGAGCGGCATCGTCTCGATCCCCTCGACGCCC
>CAIPGD010000005.1 GCA_903864485.1 uncultured bacterium
AAGGTTCGGTTCAGTCGGTCGAACTGCTCGTCTCGCAAGCGGTTCAGATTTCAACCGACATTGCCCTGGGCCGTGCCTATCCAGTGATTGGCTAGCCCGCACACTCTGGATACCCCCGACACGCACTGATGCGCGTCGCGGTCATCGGTGCGGGGGTGGTGGGGCTGGCATGCGCCGCCACCCTGACCCAGCGCGGACATCATGTGCGCTGGATCGATCCGGACCCGCCCGGGCGGGGGTGCTCCGGGGGAAACGCCGGGCTGTTCAGCTTGTCATCCTTCGTGCCGCTTGCACTCCCAGGGGCCTGGGCTAAGGCGCCAGGTTGGCTGACCGATCCGCAGGGCCCCTTGACGATTCGCCCAGCCTACTTGTCGCGCGTGCTCCCGTGGCTTTGGCAACTACACCGCTCGAGCCGGCTTGACCGGGTGGTCGCGTCGGCTGATGCCATGCACACCCTACTGGCACCGACTTGGGATGCGTGGCTGCCGCTTGCGCAATGGGCTGGCGCTTCCGCTTTGATTCGCCGCGACGGTTGGGCCGCCGCCTATCGCTCCAAGATGGCCCTGGATGGGGACGCGCTGGGATGGCGCCTGCGGACTGAGCGGGGGATCCGGATTGACACGCTTACAGGCGGTTCGGTGCGCGAATTCGATCCGAATTTATCGCCAGCGATCACCCACTTGCTCCATCTGCCGGATCAGGGACATTGTCTTGATCCCCTTGGGCTTTGTCAGGCTCTGGCCCGCGCGCTTCTTGCGCATGGCGCGGATGCTCCTGTACCCGCGCGGGCACTGGGTTTTGAGGTCCGCGACGGGCGGATCGCTCAGGTGCACACCGAGCGGGGTTCGATCGATGTCGATGCGGTCGTGGTCGCTGCTGGCGCGTTTTCCGGACCACTGGCCGCACAATTGGGTGTGCGGGTGCCTCTGGATACTGAGCGCGGTTATCACGTGACGCTCAAGTCGCCCAGCGTGATGCCGCGGGTGCCCCTGCTTGAGGCCGCGGGAAAGTGGTTCGCGACCCCGATGACGGCAGGCTTGCGGCTGGCGGGAACCGTCGAATTTGCGGGACTCGATGCACCCCCAGACTGGCGGCGAGCCGAGGCGCTTTTGGATCAGTTGCCGAATTTGTTGCCGCAACTGAGCCATTCGGCCGTAGGGGACGCAGATCGCTGGATGGGGCGGCGGCCATCGTTGCCGGATTCAAGGCCTGTGATCGGCCGTTCGCCGCGATTTGCAAATGCGGTGTTGGCGTTTGGGCATGCCCATGTGGGCCTCACCTCGGCTGCCATGACGGGGCGGTTGGTCGCGCAACTACTGACTGGCGAGCCCCCGTCGATTGACCTCAGCCCGTTCGCTCCCGATCGCTTCGGCGCGGCCCCGGGACCCTCGTCAAGGCACTAGCGTTCGCATCAGCCGCGGCACTCGCGCTGTCAGTCTCGCGGTCGCTGTTGGCTTGCTTGCCCAGTCGCTCCGCCAGTCGCTCGAGTGTCTCGCAGAGCAATTCTCGATCGGCGGGCACGCAGACTTGTAAAGCAGCTTCGATTCGGACCCGATAATCGCTGACATTGGCTGAAATACGGGTAATCAGGCTGGCGACCGGAACCTCGAGGATCTCGCAAATTTCCAGCACTTTGGTCATCGAGGGGTCGGTCACGCCGCGCTCGAAGCGCGAAACAGTCTCGCGTTCGACCTGCAGACGTTCAGCGAGTTGATCCTGAGTCAATCCGCGATCGCGACGCAATTCAGCAAATCGTTCTCCGATTCGCGAAGAGGTTAGTCGTTTAGCCCCACGCCGTTCCACTCAATCTCCTCATATAAATTGCTCTGAGGACAAGCTTGTGCGGTCCAAGCCCAAACGAGAACGCCGCCGCTGGATGCATTGCGTCAAATTGATATGCAGAATGCCCGATTTGGGCCGAAAATTTTCAGAATGCCGAAAAATTTGACCCAATTTGAGCATTTGTTGGCCTGCCACGCACCGATCAAAGCTTGCTACGATCAGGCTGCCAATCCTGGATTTCATCATTCAATTGCAGTCGACCTTTTATGAATACAATTTTCCCTGCGCCTGCGCCCATCGCTGTCCCAGTCCATGGCGAATCGGGCTTGTTTCCGGTCCACCGCATCTATTGCGTGGGGCGCAATTACGAAGAACACGCGAAGGAAATGGGCTTTACCGGCCGCGAGGCGCCATTTTTCTTTCTGAAACCCACCGATGCGCTGGTGTTTGTCGCTAACGGTGAGACCGGTCAGATGCCCTATCCAAGCCTGACGCAGAACCTTCACCACGAAATCGAGTTGGTGGTCGCGATCGGCAAGGGTGGCCGCGATATTCCCGCCAGTGAGGCGATGTCTCATGTATACGGTTATGCCGTCGGTCTCGATATGACGCGGCGCGACTTGCAGGGCGAAATGAAGAAACAGGGGCGCCCATGGTGTATCGGCAAGGGCTTTGATCACAGTGCACCGATGGGGCCGATCACCAAGGCCGCCGACGCAGGTTCGGTCGAACATGCCGAGATCAGTCTCGACGTCAATGGCCAGACCCGTCAGAAGAGCTCAACCGAACAGTTGATGTGGAAGATCCCCGAGATCATTGAGCACCTCTCCGCGGCCTGGGAGTTACAGCCCGGCGATCTGATCTTCACGGGCACACCGGAAGGGGTTGCCGCCGTCAAGTCGGGCGATTTAATGGTGGGTGCAGTCGCTGGCTTGGGCAACCTGAAGATTCAGATTCAATAAGCAGGATTCAGGCAGCTGGGGGTTCCCGGCTGGGGGTTCCCGGCGGCAGGCTCCCAGCGGAATCTACTCCGCTAAGGGGCTCAGCGCCGGCAATCGCATCGCGGACCCCGCGGGTGGTGGGGTCTGCGATCCGTTCATCATGATTGAGAGCATGGTGTAGTAGCCAACGACCCCCAGCAGATCGACCGCGCCCTGTTCGCCAAAGGTATCGACCGCGCGAGACCAGGTGGACCCATCGACCGATTGATGGGCGAGGATTTGTCGGCTGAATGTCCAGACGA
>CAIPGD010000006.1 GCA_903864485.1 uncultured bacterium
ATGGAGACAAAACCAATGAAGACCAACAACGCCCAAAGATGGATCCCGATCGCACTGAATGCCCTGATTGCCTCAGCTCTTTGTTTGTTAGGAGGCCAGGCGCAAAGCCAGCAAACGCCGGATGGGCGGCGGTTCAAACTGATCCCGCTCGAAGAAATGACGCCCGCCCAACGCGAATTGGCCGAAAGTATCCGCTCGGGGCCACGGGCCAACGTGGCTGGTTCAGCCGCCACGGCGGGGACAACCCCGGGGAGCCCATTTAGCGTCTTTCTGCGTAGCCCCGAAGTCGGCGAACACTTGCAACGCGTCGGTTCTTATATACGGTTCAAGAGTTCGCTTGGATTCAAGCTCAATGAACTGGCGATCCTGATCACGGCCCGGTACTGGAACGCGCAGTACGAATGGTTCGCTCACCACCGTCTGGCACTTCAAGCCGGTCTCGACCCGCAAATCGCGCAATCGATTGCGCAGGGGCAACGTCCGGCCAATATGCCGCGCGATGAGGCGATCATTTATGATTTTTGTACCGAACTGCATCAGCAAAAGATCGTCA
The DNA here is from genome assembly GCA_903864485.1 of uncultured bacterium. Taxonomy (GTDB): domain Bacteria; phylum Pseudomonadota; class Gammaproteobacteria; order Burkholderiales; family Burkholderiaceae_E; genus RFPW01. The sequence continues at coordinate 554 of CAIPGD010000006.1, forward strand.
GTGACACGACCTATCAGGCCGCGCTTGAGCGGTTTGGCGAGCAGGGCATGATGGATCTGATCGCAGTCAACGGCTATTACACGCTCGTGGCGATGGTGCTTAACGTAGACCGCACCCCAATACCAAACGGCGGCCCATTGCCACTTGCGCCACTTGCGCCACTTGCGCCGCTCTCTCGTTGAGTTTGGACTGCGGCCGGATTGATTGCGATCAAGCGGCCTTGCGTCGCTGATCCAGAATCTCTTTGAGCCGATCGGCACAGTAGGTTGCAGCGAATGCCTGCGGTTTAACCATCGGGAACACATTGCACGTGCCGCGGATGTAGCCAATCGCTTCATCGACGACGCAAGAACTTCCGAACATTTGGTTGGGATTGATGTCGAGATGCACTTCGACGTGCCGATTTTCCAGGACATCGGCGAGCTTCAGGTAAAGGTCCGCGACCTTGTAGACCTCGGTCATCAGGCGTAAGCGGGGGCTGCGGCGCGATTTGTCGTAGTCGCGTTCGCGCTGAACTTCACCAAAAATCTTGCAGCCGTTTCGGGCATTGATATGAATCACGATCGCCAGCGTGAATTCGGCGTACCACTGCTTCCCGATCAACACGCGCTCAGAATCGCAGCCTAGATAGATCTTGGTGGTCTCGGGCTGGTGCTCCAAAAAAGATCTCACCTCATCGAGGTCAATCCGGGCATTCACGGGCGCTCCTTGACAGGCGGACAATCACTGGACACTACACCCAATGGCCGATCATCACCACCCCGAGCTGATGACACACCATCGAGGTCCTCCAACCGTGGCTCGGACCTATCCAAGCATTAGGCAGTCAGTCAGGCAGGCAGTCAGGCAGTCAGGCAGGCAGCTTGAACCTCGAAATCCGCCGGGGTCGCAAATGCACCCGCGTGCCCGATCGAAGGCCGAGCCGATCGCGCAGCTCGGAAAACGCAGCCCGGGGTAACTCGACATCGACATGCGCCGCCCGTTGACTCTGCCCACCCGCGCGCTGCGCGGCGTCATCGAGGGCAAACTCTAGTCGCGTATTGGGACCCACCGTCAAGGTGTCGACCAGCGTCACAGGCCAGGTGTCAGCGCCAGGTTCTGTGACGATTTCCAGTTCGTGGGGCCGAACGTAGAACACGTCTTCCTCGGCTGCACCCAGGCGACCATGAAACAAATTCACGTCGCCCAAGAACTGCAACACAAAGGGTGTGGCCGGATGGTCGTAGACCTCATCGGGGCTTCCTTGCTGCTCGATCCGGCCCTGATTCATGACCACAACCCGGTCGGCGACCTCCATCGCCTCGTCCTGATCATGGGTGACAAAGACGCTGGTGACATGAACTTCATCATGCAAACGGCGCAGCCAGCGACGCAACTCCTTTCGCACTTTGGCATCGAGCGCACCGAAGGGCTCATCAAGCAGCAAGACCTTGGGCTCGACCGCGAGGGCCCGGGCCAAGGCAATACGCTGGCGCTGGCCGCCCGATAGTTGATGCGGGTAGCGCTGGGCGAGAAAACCGAGTTGCACCAGATCGAGCAGGCGCATGACCTGAGCGGTGATCGCGGCCTCGCTTGGCCGCGTGCGCTTGGGACGGACCCGCAGGCCAAAGGCCACGTTCTCGAAGATCGTCATGTGCCCAAAGAGGGCGTAATGCTGGAACACAAAACCGACGTTGCGCGAGCGAACGTCGGTGTTGGTCGTATCCTCGCCATGAAACAAGACACTGCCTCGATCCGGCGACTCAAGCCCCGCGATGATGCGCAAGAGCGTGGTCTTCCCACAGCCCGAGGGTCCGAGCAGCGCCACCAGCTCTCCCGAGGGAATATCGAGGTGCAGATCATCACAAGCCGTGGTGGCGCCAAAACGCTTGGTGAGATCACGGATTTCAATGCTCATACGATCAGTCGGCCTTCTTAAGAGGAGTCCGCGGGAGTCGCGGTCAGCGGGCTTGCATCTCGCGCTTGACGCGCTGCTCGACCAGGTACTTGGCCAACAGGCTGACGAGTGCCAGCGCAGCCAGTAGGGAGGCCACCGCAAAAGCGGCAACAAACTGGTACTCGTTATAAGCAATCTCAATATGCAAGGGCATCGTATTGGTCTGCCCACGGATATGACCGCTCACCACGCTGACCGCGCCGAACTCTCCCATCGCGCGGGCATTACAAAGAATCACGCCGTAAAGCAGGGCCCAGCGAATGTTCGGCAAGGTCACGCGCCAAAAAACCTGCCACCCATTCGCGCCCAACACTCGCGCAGCTTCTTCCTGCTCGATACCCTGCACTTGCATCAGCGGAATCAACTCGCGTGCGATGAAGGGAAAAGTAATAAAAATTGTGGCCATCACAATGCCTGGCACGGCAAAAATCACCCGGACATCGTGCGCAACCAGCCATTC
>CAIPGD010000007.1 GCA_903864485.1 uncultured bacterium
CGCATCGGCTTGGGCTCACCAACCGACATCCCAAAGTACTCGGCGATTGAACCCCAAATATCCTGCCAAAGGAGAGGATCGCCGTTGACCACGTTGTAGGTTTCGTTCGATGCAATCTCGTGGGTCGCTACGAACTCCGCAACCCGAGCGATCAAGCGACTGTCGCTGCCACCATTGATATACCGCCCACCCCCGGGGTAGAACAGCGGAAGCCCCTGCTCGCGCTGAATCGCGGCATAAGCCCCCACCGCCGCAACAATATTCATCGGGCTCGAGACGGCATAACCAAAAACGACTTGTGGCCGCAGGATCGTGAAGGTCCATTCGCGCTTGGGCTGACGTTCACGCAGAAGGTCCTCCTGCAGCCAATAAAAATTCTCGTGCCAATGGCGTGGCCAGCGCTCCTTACAGGGTACGGGAGCCGGTTCCACATGACCGCCATACGCTTTGGTGCCCTGCAACAGCGAAAGATGCCGCAAACCCTGCGCGACGGGTTCTAAAGCATCGAGCAGGTTGCGCAGCATCGCCTCATTGACCGCCATCTGCTCGGGGTCACGCCAACCGGCGATCAGATCCGGTTTTTCGAATAAGGCGGCAAAAAACACATGTGTGACTTGCGTGAGATCTCGCAAACCCTCACGACAGGCGGCTGCATCCGTGAGGTCGACGCTGACATGGCTAACGCCGTCAGGCAAGGCGGGTCGACGTCTTGAGAGGGCGATCACGTTCCAGTCGGGCAATGCCGCAAAGTGTTCGACCGTTGCGGCGCCAACGACACCGCCAGCGCCAACGACCAACATCGTATTTTTATTCATCAATTTCGATCCATTGAAAATCAGACGCCGGATCGCATCGCAGGTGTCAGAAGGGCTTCCGGCACCTCAATTTCAAAACCCAGGATGGCAGCTGAAAGCGCCTTACCGTAATTGTCCAGACAAAGGCTGCGGGAGACCCCACCACCAAGCGCGCCATGGGCAACAAAATTGATGGCCTGCAAGCCATCAACTGGATAACGCAGCACTTCACCCTTGATCGCACCCCGATAGAACGCGCGAAAGCGATCCGCGGTCAGCTGCTCCTTCAGGAGCGGGTAATACTCTGCTTTATAAGCAAATACCGCGATATTTGAGGTATCCCCCTTGTCCCCCGAACGTGCATGGGCGAGGTGCTGCAACTGAACTTTCATGGTCAGCTCTCAAAGTAGCGAATGGTGGCTGGAACATGCTGCCGGGGTACCAGTGAAGACCAGACCCCGATGACTTCGCGAGTCCGGTCCTGGTGCGGCACTCGTTTGCCGGTATGGGCAATGCCCGACACCGCCATGCCGTCAACCTCCCGACCGACTTTAACCGCCTCCTCCCGGGTCTTGGTTCGGGCGGCGACCCGAACCGCGATTTCGTAGGGCTCGGGGGCATTTGCCGGAGTCGCAGCACCATGAATGGCATTGAGTCCGAGGAAGTCGATCCGGATTTCTTCCGCCTTCAATCCGACAATCCGGAATCGCTCCTCGAGCACTTGCTTGGCCAGTTGCGCCCGCCTCATGGCACCGGGGCCCGCATAAAAAAACATGTCCTCGCCGATGAATCCCTCGATACAACCAATCGAAACCTTGAGCGTATCGGTTCGGGGCTTGCCACCGATTCCCCAGACCCGCACCCGATCGGGCCCAATCTGCTCGAGCTGGGCCGTTGTGAAGTCGACCACGACATCCGGAGTCAGATAGTTCGCCGGATCGTGCACCTCGTAAAGCATCTGCTCCTTGACGGTCTGCAGCGAAACCGTTCCACCCGTCCCCGACACCTTGGTAATCACAGCCGAACCATCCGCCTGAACCTCGGCGATCGGAAATGCAAGATTCCAGGGCTCAGGTACATCCTTGAATCCGGGATCGGAGAAGTACCCTCCAGTCACCTGGGCGCCGCACTCCATCAGATGACCGATCCCATTGCCCTGCCCCAGGTGGTCATGATCGAGCGGGTCCCAGCCGAACTCAAACATCATCGGCGCCATAAAAATTGAGGGGTCAGCCACCCGCCCTGTAATGACGATCTGCGCTCCCGCCTTGAGGGCGTCGACAATCGGTTCAGCACCGAGATACACCTCCGCCGAAATCAGCGTTGGTGCGAGCGATGCCGTCGGCTCTCCGTTCTCAAGAATCCGGTCGGTCAGCTCGAGCACCCGCTCCGTGATCAGACTGCCACTTACTGCGGCCACCTTAATGCCGTGGTGTCCCATGCCCTGAAGCAACTCCACAATTCGCCGCGCAGCGCCCTCTGGATTGATCCAGCCCTGATTGCTGATAATCCGGGTGCCCTGACGGATGCAAGCCGGCAGAACGGCTCGCATGCGGTCATCGAGGTACGTATCAAAGCCTGGAAAACTCGGGTCGCGACGCGCTCGAACCTGGGCTGCTGACACGGTGGCCTCGGCCATCGTCTCGAAGCACAGATAGTCGAGTTCGCCCCGCTCGGCATTCAAGGCTGCGGGTTCGATGCGATCTCCCCACCAGGCCGAGCCTGCCCCGATCCGGATCACCTTAGGAATTTCACTGGGCATTTGAATGCTCCTGTCAGGCATCGAGTTTGATACCACCGGTCTGAACGACGCGACGCCACTTATCGAGTTCGCGCCGAATGAAACCGGCAAATGATTCGGCGGTACCGCCGACGACTTCGGCACCATCGGTCGCGAATCGCTGGCGTAAATCTGAATCTCGCAGGGACTCATTAACGGCTCGATTGAGGGCCCCCACCACAGCATCGGGCGTCCCGACGGGCGCCAGCAAACCGTTCCAGGCCCCCACCTCGTAGCCGGGCAGACCGGATTCGGCAATCGTTGGAATTTCGGGCGCGGACCCGGCACGCGCCAGGCTGGTCACTCCGATTGCACGCAGGCGTCCAGCCCGCACCTGGGGCATCGCCGACAGCATGGTGTCGAACATAACTGCCACCTGGCCGCCGGCCAGATCGGTTAACGCGGGTGCGCTGCCCTTGTAGGGAACATGGGTCATCCCCACGCCCGCCATGCTCTTGAAGAGTTCGGCGGCCATATGGGTCGACTGTCCATTACCGGAAGAACCATAGGGCAGACCACCCGCCTTGGCTTTGGCCAGCGCGATCAAATCAGCAATTGAATTGACCGGAGAATTCGCGGGTACCACTGCCACCAGCGGCAGACTGGTGAGAAGCGCAATCGGTACAAAATCGCGAGCGAAGTCGTAATTCAGATTCTTGAATAACCAGGGATTGATCGCGTGGGCAGTCGTGCCCAACAACAGCGTATAGCCATCCGGAGTCGCCTTGGCAGCGGCTTCCGCACCAATATTGCCGCCAGCACCAGGCTTGTTTTCAATCACGAACGTTTGACGTAAGCGCTCGCCAAGCTTTTGTCCGATGCCGCGCGCCACGATATCGGTCGGCCCCCCTGGGGGATAAGGCACCACGATATGAACCGCTCGCGCGGGATAGGTCTGCGCGAATCCGAGCCCGGATACGCCCTGCAAAAGTGTTCCAGCCGCGAGTGCGGTCAGAGATGTCCGACGGTTCTGATTCATGACATTTTCCTTTCATCGATATAGACAACGGCATCCACAGCCACGCAGCCGGCGCCGCTCTCACCCACCATGACTGGGTTCAAATCGAGGCTCTGGACACCAGCGGATCGGTCACTGATTAATGCACCAACCGCGGCAGCACTTCGACAGAACGCGGCAATGTCCATCGGCGGGTCACCCCGGACCCCATTGAAGAGAGCCGCCACCCGCAGTCGACGCAATGCGCGCTCAATACGCTCAACAGTGAATGGAGCAAGGATCATCGCCAAATCTGGCATCACTTCGACATTTCGCCCCCCGTCACCGACCAACAAGACCGGACCGAAAATCGGATCCCGATGCGCGCCGATCATGAGCTCGCGTGATCCCTTGACTAATCTTGCAACGATTACACCGTCAAGAACGATTCCGGCTCGCGTCGCGTTCGTGATCACTTCGTGAAAGGCTTTAACAACACCCTGCGCATCCGTGACACCGACACGGACCAGTCCGAGCTCTGACTTATGAGCGACTCGGGCCGAGCAGCCCTTGACCACCACCGGCGTTCCGCCAAGGGCATCGAATGCCGCACAAGCCGCCATCTCGTCCTGGCAGAGCACATGAGGCACGACCTCCACCCCGGCATTGGCCAAGAGGGCGAGGCTTTCAGCTTCATGGCGAAGGGTGCCTGCCGACCCGGCTTCGGCTTCGGCTTCGGCTTCGGCTTCGGCTTCCCGCGCTTGCGGGACCGGTAAATCTGCGCTTCGGGCGAGCCGAAGTCGCTCATCGTGGGCCAGAAATTGACTCAATGAGCGGATCGCCTGGCCCTCGGTCTGGAAAACCGCGATGCCCTGAGCCTTGAACTGCGCCGCAATGGCGGGCTGCGAAGCCGCCGCGACCAGCGGCTTTCCGGTGTTCTGGGCAAACGCCGCGGTATCGCGCGCAAAGGCCTCGACGTTGTACCCAGTCCCAGCCACCGCAATTCCGACCAGAAATGCGTCAGCTGCAGGATCTGGCGCGATCACCGGCAAAATATCGCTAAACAAACGGCTGTTGCTCAGTAGCGCTGCGGTGATATCGACCGGATTTCGAGTCGTCGCAAATCCAGGGAGAATTTTGCGCAAGGCCGCCTGCGTCTGATCAGTTAACGGCTCAAGCGGCATACCCGCATCACTCGCCGCATCGGCGGTGAGCACACAAACAGCGCCCGAATTGCTGATCGCCACCAACCGGCGCCCATGTGGCTTCCAGCCCTTGAGGTACAGCTCGGCCGACTCAATCAGGTCTGAAATACCGTGCGCACGCCAGATGCCATGATCCTCAAGAAAGGCGTCGACAATCCGGTCTTCCGTGGCCAGAGCGCCCGTGTGCGACTGAGCAGCCGCCTGCCCTGCCAAAGAACGACCGGCCTTGAGCACAATAATCGGCAGATGCCGTTCACGCGCAATCTTCGCTGCCTGGGCCAGGTGCCAGGGATCGGGCAGGCCCTCGAGGTAAAGTAACAATAGCTTGAGCTCGGGGTCTTCGACGACCACGGTCGCCAGTTCGCAGGCTGTGATATCGGCATCGTTGCCGGTCGCATGGGCATATCGAACACCGATCCCGCGGCCTCTGAGCAGACCGTAAGGGATCACACTCATCGCCCCACTCTGACTGATGATTCCAACCGGACCATCCTGCGCCGGGGTATCCAGAAACATGGTCGAGAAATTTGGGACGGCGCCGTTGCCGAAGTTCGCCAGCCCTTGAGAGTTCGGCCCCACGAGTCGCATCCCAACCGAGCGCGCGCGTTGAACCATCGTGCGTTCCAGCGCGTGTGCATGCGGGTCGTTGGTTTCGCCGAACCCCGAGGCCATGACGATCGCAATGCGGACCCCAATCGCCGCACATTCGTCGACCGCCTGCACCGCCATCTCGCCCGGCACCGCGATCACCGCAAGATCGGGTGTCGTTGGCAAGGCAGCGAGACTTGGGTAGGACCGATGGCCCTGGACCGTCTCACGCGTGGGGTTGATCGGATAGACCGGCCCCTTGAATCCAAAGCGCGACAGGAACGAGATCGGACGCCCCCCAATCTTGTTAGGATTTTCAGAAGCACCAACGATCGCAATCGACCGGGGGTTGAGCGCGAGTCGCAGCGACTCTAGGGGGTCCAACGGCATCAGAGTCTCACTTAGAAGACGGCGAAGTCCAAGCGCCACCTGGGTCAACCTGGTCACCTTGGTCACCTTGGTCACCTTGGCCACTTAGGTCACTTCGACCTGTCGCCGTCGGGATTGGACAAAAATAGGGCAGTAAGCGCCCCGCGATTTCGACAAAGGTGACCTCGACCCGCGCACCAATCGCGGCACCCAACGGGGCGTGCCCCATGACCCGAACCGCCTCGTCTAGTTCGACGAGGACCAGTGCATACGGCGCGATTGCCCGAAACTCGTCATCGGGCGCACGATGAACAACCGTGGCTGCGTGAACGATACCCACCCCCGTCAGGGCCAGTGGCTGGGGTGGCTGGCAACCGCACTGAGGACAGAAATTGCGACGAAACAACCACCGTGCTGCGCAGGCCCCACAGCGCTGCGCAACCAGTCGTGGCGCGCCGACCGTCCAGTCGTCCAGATCAGCACTCATGAGGACTCCAGCACCAGACTGACATGGGAAGACAACACGCCACCGTCCCCATGCAAAAGCGCGACCCCTGCGCGGGCGACCTGACGGCCCTGCGCACGGCCCGTCATCTGAAGGTGAGTCTCAGCCAGGTGCGCCATCGCACCCGCCACACCGCAATGCCCGTACGACAAGAGTCCCCCATGCAAA
>CAIPGD010000008.1 GCA_903864485.1 uncultured bacterium
GGGTGGAGTCTTTGGCGGTGACTTCTCTTGCTGCGATGGCCAGCTATGTGAGCGCGAGCGCTTGGGCGCAAGTTGCGACCCAGTTACCCGTGGTGACTGTCGTCGGCACCCTGCCCATCCCGAGTATTTCTCAGCCCCTGGGGGAAATACCTTCGGCCGTTCAAAGCGCCAATAGCGCTGATTTAGCCAAAAGCCAGGCCCTCGATTTATCGAGCTTTATGAACCAGCGCCTGGGCGGCGTGTATGTGAACGAGGTCCAAGGGAACCCCTACCAAGTGGATGTGAACTACCGTGGGTTCACCGCCTCGCCGTTGCTGGGGACACCTCAGGGCCTGTCGGTGTATGTGGACGGCGTGCGGATGAATCAGCCGTTTGGTGACGTGGTCAGTTGGGATTTGATTCCCCGCTCGGCCATCCACACCCTGACTCTGATGCCTGGCTCGAACCCTTTATTTGGGTTAAACACCTTGGGTGGCGCAATTGCCGTTCAAACCAAGTCGGGTCTGACGACCCCAGGCAGCGCATTGCAAGCCACCCTCGGCTCCAACCAGCGTCGTTCAGTGGAGATGGAGCACGGCGGACGTAACGACAAGGGCTTGCATTGGTTTGTCACTGGCAATGTGTTCAACGAGGACGGCTGGCGCGACGCATCGCCGTCGCGTGTTCGTCAGGCGTTTGGCAAGCTCGGCTGGAGAAACAGCGCCACCGATTTGGACTTGACCGTGAGCCACGCCAGCAACGCACTCATAGGCAACGGCTTACAAGAAGAGCGCATGCTCGCAAGCGACTACCGCAGCGTTTACACCAAGCCAGACGAAACGCGCAATCGTTCTACTTTGTTGAATTTCACGGGCAAGCACGCGATCAATGACAATATGCTCTTGGGGGGCAATGCTTACTACCGAACCATTCGCACACGGACCTTGAATGGCGATGTCAATGAGGGTTCGTTAGATCAATCTGTGTATCAGCTGAGTGCGGCCGACCGCACGGCGTTGCAGGCCGCTGGATTAACGGGTTATCCCACTCAAACATCCGGTTTGAACCAAACCAATATGCCGTTTCCAATGTGGCGTTGTATCGCACAGGCGCTGCAAAACGATGAGCCGGGTGAGAAGTGCACCGGGTTGCTGAACCGAACCTCGACAGACCAAAGCAATGGGGGCTTTTCGGGGCAACTGACCTTATTGAACCCGTTAATGGGTCATCGCAACCAATTCACGAGCGGCCTGGCTTTCGACACCAGTCGTACAGCCTTTAATCAATCCAGCCAGTTGGGGTACGTCAATCCAGACCGTAGCATTAGCGGCATCAATGCCTTTGCAGACGGCCTCACGGGTGGCGATGTGGATGGAGCACCTTTTGACAACAGGGTTAACCTCAAAGGGCGAGCCACTACGTGGAGTATTTTTGCGACTGATACGATCTCCTTCGCTGACCGTTGGCACCTGACACTTTCGGGACGTTACAACCGGACCCATGTCAAGAACCAGGATCAGATCACCCCAGGCGGTGGCGTAGGCTCACTGGACGGCGATTATGTCTATCAGCGCTTCAACCCCGCCGTGGGGTTGGCGTTCGCGATCAACCCAGCGCTGAGCACTTATGTGGGTTACAGCCAAAGTAGTCGCACCCCAACCTCGATTGAGTTGGGTTGTGCCGACCCAGCTTATCCCTGTAAGTTGCCCAATGCGATGGCGGGTGACCCACCACTCAAACAGGTGGTCACAAAGTCGTGGGAAGCGGGATTGCGTGGTTCCGTTTCGAAGGACACACGGTGGACCGCAGGGGTTTTTCGCGGACAAAGCGCCGACGATATTTTGTTCGTCGCGGCGCCCGACTCCACGTCTTATGGGTATTTCAGGAATTTTGATAAAACATTGCGACAGGGCATTGAGCTTGGCTTAAATGGCCAGCAACAGGCACTGAGCTACGGTGCCCATTACACGTGGTTACAAGCCACCTACCAAAGCCCGGCAACTCTCGGGGGTTCTTCTAACAGTACGAGCGATGCAAGTGCTCCAGGTCTGGACGGCAATATCGCAATCAAGGCGGGTGACACGATCCCCCTGGCGCCTAAACAGATTTTGAAATTTCATGCGGATTACCAGTGGAATGAGGCTTGGCGGAGCGGTATCGGCGTGATCGCAATGGGCAGCATGGTTGCGCGGGGTAATGAAAACAACGAGCACCAGGCCAATGGGCTGAATTATCTTGGCAGCGGTAAGACAGCGGGATATACCGTCGTTAATTTGAACACCAGCTTCAAGTCCAGCTCCCAAACGACGTGGACGATGAGCATTGCGAACCTATTTGATCGCCAATATGCGACGGCCGCACAACTCGGGCCGACGGCGTTCAATGAAAATGGGACGGCGTTCGTGGCTCGACCTTACCCATCTCAGGCCCGACCTGCACCCCTAACGGGCGCAGATTACCCTTTGCAACACAGCATGTTCGTTGCCCCGGGCGCCCCGCGTAGTGTGTGGCTAAGCCTGCGCCACACGTTCAACTGATGAGGTTCGCTGGATTGTTGAGGGCCGTTCAGGCCAGCTTGATCAGCATCGTAAACAGATAGACTGAAAGCTCGATCCAGATCGCCACAAAGCAGGCGGCCGCGAGGAGGCTGCGCGGCCTGCTCAAAACGCAATCGGCTCTTTCGCGGGAACTGTCCAGGACGTGCTTGGGGATCAGGCGCAAGACCAGCAGCAATCCGAGGGGTACGATGATCAGATCATCTAGATACCCAATTACTGGAATGAAATCTGGGATCAAATCGATGGGGCTGAGCGCGTAGGCAGCAACAAGCCCCGCCAACAACCGGACGCCAAGGGGCGTTCGCGGGTCGCGCGCCGCAAAGTACACAGTGACCACATCCCGCTTGATGCTTTTTGCCCAGCTTTTGAGGCGACTCACTCGGGTGGCCTGGTCTGACATCAACGAACAACAACACCCCAGGGGAGTGTGCCCACACTAATGTCTCGAATGACCGACGCTTTGGCCGTATCAACGACCGAAACGGATTGGCTTCTGCCGTTGGCAACATACAGCTTGGCGCCATCTGGCGTGATCCCCATATTCCACGGCCGTTTTCCTACCGGTACGCGAGCGGTTACCCGCATCGCAGCGATGTCGACGAAGGCGATATCTGCGTCACCGCCATGGCTGATGAACGCGATATCCCCACGGGGGTGAACAACCACACCATTGGCACGTGCTCCGGTTTTGAGTTTTCCACGGACCCGATTGGTGTCGACGTCAATAAAGTAAACCGTGTCCTCCAACTCGCACGCGACGATTGCTGTCTTACCGTCAGGAGTGAAACCAATTCCGCGCGGCCGTTGTCCGACATCGATCTGCCCCATCTGTCTGCGTGCGTCCACGTCGATCACATCGATCTTGTCGGACTCCTCGGCGGATACGAAAACTCGTTTGCCGTTGGGCGAGAACGCAGCGTGCTCGGGATTCCTGCCACGAACGGCGATCGATGTGATGAGGGTCTGTGAACGCGCGTCAATCAGCGAGACATCGTTCGATTCTTCATTCGCAATCGCGATCAGGTTGCCGTCTGCAGACGCATAGGCGGCTTCTGGTGATTTGCCTGTTGGCGTGGTCTTGATAATCTTCAGCGTCTTCGTCTCGATCGTGACCAGACGATTCCCAGCCTGATCACTCACATAGAGGAGATCTGCACCGGGAGAAAGGGCTATTCCCCGAGGCTTGCCCCCGGTCAAAACCTGCCCCACCACTTCATCTTTCTCGGTATTGATGACCGAAACCGACCCTGAGCCCTCATTGCTTACGTAGGCAAATGGCGCTGCTGCGGCGCCGGTGGCTGCGAAGGATATGAAACCGATCGTCTGGATGACATGGCGGACCATTCTGAAAACGAGAAGTTTTTGCGACATGGACATGGCGTTCTGCTCAGATCATTGAATAGCCAGTAGGATAACGGTCAGGAGGAAAGTCGTTGTCAACATTGCATCCGGATTGGGGTCCCAAGCGAATCGTTTGCCTCACCGAGGAAACCACCGAGTGGTTGTATTTGCTTGGTGAAGAACATCGGATCGTCGGGATTTCGGGATATACCGTTCGTCCCCGGCGCGCCCGACTTGAAAAGCCAAAGGTCAGCGCTTTTTTGCGCGCGAAGATCGATCAGATCATTGCCCTGAAACCGGATTGCGTCCTCGGCTTCTCTGATCTGCAGGCCGATATCGCCCGCGATCTGATTCAACGCGGCATCCAGGTGACGGTGTTCAATCAGCGCAGCGTCGAAGAGATTTTTTCGATGATGTTCCAGGTCGCCGCCATGGTGGGCGCGCACGAGCGTGGACAGGAGCTCATCGAGAAGATTCGCGCGGATCACCAGAAGTTTCGCGAGGCTGCCAGGCGCCTGAATCACAAGCCCCGAATCTATTTTGAAGAATGGGACGATCCGCCGATCAGCGCGATCAGGTGGGTTTCCGAGCTCATCGAGCTTGCGGGCGGACAGGATTGTTTTCCGGAATTGGCGCTCGAGGCTCTGGGTAAGAACCGCATCATCGCGGATTCTCATCAGATCGTGCAACGCAACCCCGACATCATCATCGGCTCATGGTGCGGCAAGAAGTTCAGACCTGAGACCGTCATTAGCCGACCCGGTTGGGACCAGATCAATGCGGTTCGGACCGGTCAAGTGTTCGAGATCAAATCCCCAGACATTCTTCAGCCGGGTCCGGCGGCACTGACGGATGGCCTAGCCCAGCTTCACCAGATCGTTGTCCGCTGGGCAGGTTTGCCGGAGGATCGATCCCAGAACTGATCCCAGAACTGATCCCAGAAACGATCTCAAACCTGATCGAGCTGATCCGCTAGATGATTAAAATCTCTGGCATGAAATGTATTGGCGGCCGAGGGAGAGACGTCTTTGGGGTGTTGGGTCCCAAACTCAAAACGGCGTTCGACGTAAGCCGTTTGCAGTCCACAGGCGTGCGCTGCATCCAGATCGTCTTGGTGTGCCGCGACCAACATGACCTGGTTTGGCGCCAGATCGAAAGTCCTCGCAACGCCGAGATAGGTGTCTGGATCAGGCTTATAA
>CAIPGD010000009.1 GCA_903864485.1 uncultured bacterium
ATCGGGGCTACGATGCTGCTGCCGATGGACATCCGCCTGGCCAGCGAGCAGGCGCGCATCGGTTTCGTGTTCAACCGGCGCGGTATCACGCCCGAGGCCTGCTCAAGCTGGTTTTTGCCGCGCGTTGTGGGCATCAGCCGGGCCCTTGAATGGTCGATGACTGGACGGATCTTCCCCGCGAGCGAGGCACTGGAAGGCGGGCTGGTGCGCCAGGTTCTGCCCGCCGCTGAGTTGCTTCCCGCAGCCCGAGCCCTGGCTCTGGAGATCGCGCAGAACTGCGCGCCGGTCTCGGTGGCGCTAAACCGCCAGATGATGTGGCGCATGCTGGGTGCTGCGCATCCGATGGAAGCCCATCGGGTGGACAGCCGGGCCATCTTCTCGCGCGGGGCATCCGCTGACGCCAAAGAAGGCGTGGTGTCATTCCTTGAAAAGCGGCCCGCACACTTTACCAATACCGTCTCAGCCGACATGCCGCCGTGGTTCCCGTGGTGGCAGGAACCTAGCTACGAGTGATCTAGCGCCTTGGCTCAGTCCTATCGTTGCGACTCAGATCAATTCAGATCAGATCTGGGCAGATCCGTGGGTAGGGTACGGTCGTATTTTTCGAAGGGTTGATGTACCCACGGGTCACCAACCAAGCGCTCCGCGACATAGTCGGGATGAAATTGCGAACTGGCCTTCTGCCAGATAACCGCGGTTCGGACCTCGGCGAACTGCGGGAAGCGGCGCTTGATTTCGGGCAAGAGCGCGACGAATGTCAAACCCGTGTCGACCAGATCATCGACCAGCAAGAGACGCGGACCCTTCAAGGCCGCGGTCGCGGCAATTTGCTCGCCGATCCGAAGGGCACCTTGCTCGGTCCCGCCTTGCTCACGATAAGAACTGGTGAACAAGACGCCGAGTGGCTTTCGAAAGATTCGCGAGAGCACATCCCCGACGCGCATCCCGCCGCGCGCTAGACAGAGAATCTCGTCAAATTCCCAACCCGATCGGTGTACCTGCTCGGCCAGGCGCTCGCACAACAGATCGTAGTCGTGCCATTCACAATAAAGGTGTTCCATCGAGGTCGAAACAATTAGCGAAAATCAGGGCCGAAACGGATGCCGCAAAACAATGGTGTCTTCCCGATCCGGTCCGGTCGATACCAGGTCGATCGGTGCTCCCGTTAGTTCGGACATTCGCTCCAAATAACGGCGGGCATTCAAAGGTAGCTCGCTCCACTCACGAATACCTGCAGTGGTTTCAGTCCAGCCAGGTACTTCTTCGAATACGGCCTCGCAGGCCTCGACTTCATCCGCGCCAAACGGCAGCATATCAAGATGCTCAACGACCCCATCGGCGCGCGCGTGACGGTACGCAACCGCCAGTCGAATGGTTTCGAGCCCATCGAGCACATCGAGCTTGGTCACGCAAAGACCTGTCACGCCGTTGAGCGCGATGGTGCGTTTCAGGGCCGGCACATCAAACCAGCCACAACGGCGTGCCCGCCCCGTTACCGAGCCAAATTCATGCCCCCGTTCGGCCAGACGCTGGCCGGTCTCGTCGAACAATTCGGTCGGGAACGGCCCGGAGCCGACGCGAGTAGCGTAAGCCTTGGTGATTCCGAGAACGTAAGACAAGGCTTGTGGGCCAACACCAGCGCCAGCCGACGCAGCTCCGGCAATACAGTTGGAGCTCGTCACGAAGGGATAGGTTCCATGGTCAACGTCGAGCAAGGCCCCTTGCGCACCTTCAAACAGTAGCGGATCGCCCCGCCCGATCGCCTGGGCGAGTAATGCAGGAACATCGGCCACCATCGGACGAAGGCGTTCAGTCAGCGGAAAGACAGCATCACAGACCTGATCGACCGAAATTGTCGGCGAACCAAGATACTTCTCGAGAACAAAATTATGTAATTCGAGCGCTTCGGCCACGCGGGTCCGAAAACGTTCGGGTGCGAACAGATCCCGCAGGCGCAGGGCCCGTCGTCCGACCTTGTCTTCATAAGCGGGGCCGATACCGCGGCCAGTCGTGCCGATTTTTGCATCGCCACGGCGGGCTTCACGCGCCTGGTCGATAGCGACGTGATAGGGCAGGATGAGCGGAACGTTATCGGCAATCCGCAGGCGCTCGCTGACCGCGACTCCGGCAGCCTCGAGTTCGTCGATCTCGCCCAACAACGCTCCGGGCGACAGGACAACACCGTTACCGATGTAACAGATGACACCGGGACGGAGAATCCCCGATGGGATCAGCCGCAACACCTGCTTGCGACCCGACACAACGAGCGTATGGCCGGCGTTATGACCGCCCTGAAAACGGACCACGCCTTTGGCAGATTCCGTGAGCCAGTCGACAATCTTGCCCTTGCCTTCGTCACCCCACTGAGTGCCGATCACCACGACGTTTTGCGTCATACCCATTTACTCATTCGAAGGGGGAGGATCGATCAGGCGCTGAACTTCCCACGCCCCATCCCTGAAAACCAACTCGCGATCAAACCGGTACTCTTCCTGCTCGGTCGTCGATCCAACCATCTGAACGACAATCTCACCAGCAGTGCGCAATCCAACAATCGCCGAAGCCAGCGCGGGATCGTCCTGCCAAGGAGCGCGGATCGCTGAACTGGGTTTGACGGTCTGGGCAAGCGCAGCGAGTGCCGCAAGCTCGCGCAGTTCCAGTGAAAACCCAGTCGCGGGTCGGCCGCGACCAAACACAGCACCAATGTTGTCATATCGCCCACCACGTGCGATCGATCCCGACCGACCGCTGACGTAGGCAGCAAACGTGATTCCTGTGTGGTAACGGTAGCCGCGCAGATCGCCGAGGTCAATGGTCAACGATGCCCCGACACGGCGAGCGAGCAAGTGCGACTGAACCAAGCGCTCAAGTTCATCCAAAGCCTGCTGTACAGCGGCCACCTTGGGCAACTCAGTGCGCGCGCGCGACAAAACATCCGCCGGATCTGAACCATAAAGCGTTGGCAAGGCAAGTAGAGCGGAATGAACCTCCGGAGCCAGTCGAGGCAATTGGCCTAGGACGACCGACAAGCCTGGCAAATCCTTACGCTGGAAGAGTGGGAACAGCGTCTCTTCGTCAAGGCGGGCGTCCAGAGCGAGCAAGGCCCGAACCAGCCCGAGGTGACACAAATCGACCCTGACCGTTTGAACGCCCCCCCGTCGTAGGGACGCCAGCATGAGGTCGACGACCTCAAGATCGGCCTCGAGCCCCTCGTGTCCGTAAATTTCAGCGCCCACCTGGATTGGCTCACGGGTCGAACCCAGATTACCCGGACGGGCGTGCAAGACGCTCCCGCAATAGGCCAGGCGAACCACTCCCTGGCGATCAAGGCGTTGCGCATCGATGCGCGCGACCTGTGGCGTCATGTCTGGGCGCAAGCCCAAGGTCCGTCCGGAAAGTTGATCAATGAGTTTGAACGTGCGCAAATCAAGATCGCTGCCGCGTCCAATCGCAAGTGAATCCAGATGCTCGACCAGTGGCGGCTGGACCAGCTCGTAACCGTAGGATCGAGCCAGATCGAGCAAATGACGGCGCAACTCTTCGAGCTGGCGCGCTTCGGTCGGCAGCACATCGGAGAAGGCTTCAGGCAACAGCCAGCGCATCATAGAAACATCACCGGGATAGATTGCTCAGCCAAACGCGACGAGCAATCCTCCAACGACGATACCACCGAGTCCGATGAATCGAATCTGCCCGTCCTGCATCTTGGCGATTCGCAGCATGGTTTCGCGCCACATCGCCGGGGCGACAAAGGGCAAAGCGCCCTCAAGCAGCAAGACCATCCCGGCAATCGCGAAAATCGACATCAGCGACGTCCCGCCGACCCCGAACTGGCTGGCTCTGCGGCGTTCGACCGGCCACCGCTGGAGCGGAAGTAACGGAAAAAATCGGATGAGGGATCGAGCACCATGACGTCGGACCGGTTGCGGAAGGAGGCCCTGTAGGCCTCGAGTGACCGATAAAACTGGGCGAACTGGGGGTCCTGACCAAAGGACTTGGCATAGATGGCCGACGCCGTTCCGTCACCCTCACCTTTCGTTGCCTGTGCATCGCGATAGGCTTCGGCCAGGATCACCTCACGCTGCCGATCAGCATCCGCGCGGATTTTTTCGCTTTCTGCCGACCCAGTCGCACGGCGTTCGTTGGCGACCCGCTTGCGTTCGGCCTGCATCCGGTCAAAGACGCGCTCACTGACTTCGGGCGCGAAATCGACCCGCTTCATCCGGACATCGATGATCTCGGCGCCGATTTGTTTGGCATCTTCGGCCACCTTGCCGCGAACGCTCGCCATCATTTGCTCGCGTTCGCCCGAAATCATGTCGGAAACCGTCCGTTTAGCGATCTCGTTGTTCATGGCATCGCGAACACTGCGCGAAATCCGGTCAGCCCCGATGAGCTCACTACCACCCACAGAGACCACAAACTTTTTTGGATCTGCAATCCGCCATTTGACGAAGGAATCCACCTGGACGTTGAGTTTTTCACTGGTAATAAACCGATCGACATCAGCCGTATCAATCGTGAGAATGCGCTTGTCAAAATAGGTGATGCTCTGGATCAACGGGACTTTCAGGTAAAGGCCCGGTTGATCGATCACACGGCGGATTTCGCCGATTTGACGAACCACCGCGTACTCACGCTGGTCCACCATAAACAGGCTGGCGCTACCCACCACAAACAGGGTCAGCGCGGCCAAGGCTCCAAACAAAATACGTTGCATGTCAGTGCTCCAGCCGATTACGGACGCTCGCGGTTACGCAAATTTTCGCGCGGATCGACCCGAGGTCGTGATTCGTTCTCGTTAGACGCCGGGACGCCCGTTGGCGCAGGTGGTGTACCACCCGCAGAAGCCGTCGGTGGGAAAGTGCCATTGCTCCCGGCCGAGGCAGAAGATCCGGCTCCAGACCCAGCACCTACCTGCTGAATCAACTTGTCAAGCGGCAGATATAAGAGATTGTTCGCGCTGCGGGAGTCCACATACACCTTGCTGGTGTTCTGGAATACCTGCTGCATCGTGTCCAGATAGAGCCGATCGCGTGTGACCTGTGGGGCCTTGGCGTACTCTTTGAGCACGGACTCAAACCGGCTTGCATCACCGGTTGCCACCGCAATCACGCGCTGCTTGTGCCCGTCCGCTTCCTGCAAGAGTCGCGCAGCGGTGCCGCGGGCTTTGGGGATGACGTCGTTGGCGTAAGCACGGCCTTCGTTGATCAGGCGCTCGCGATCCTGAGCGGCCTTGTTGGCGTCCTCGAATGCGGTCTGAACCTGCTCTGGTGGTTGAACCTGCTGGACCGTCACGTCCACGACCGACACGCCCGCCTTGTAGAGGTCCAAAACGTCCTGCATCAACTTCTGGGCGATCTTGGCCACCTGCTCTTTCTCTTCGTAGAGCACCTGGTCGATCTGACGACGTCCGACGGTCTCGCGCATCGCGGTCTCGGCACTCTGGCGAATGAGTTCCTCGGGCTGGGAGCCAGGATTGTTATTAAACAACCAGGCTTTCGGATCGACGATTCGGTACTGCACCGCGTATTGCATATCCACAATGCTCTGGTCACCAGTCAAGATCAGCGACTCTTTAAGCACCTTGTTCTTGACGTTGCTCCGGTAACCGACTTCGAGCTGGCGCAGCTGCTGCACGTTGACCAGCTCGTGCGTCTCGATTGGCGATGGCAAGCGCCAGGTGAAACCTGCCCGGCTATTGAGTTCACGGAACTCACCAAAGCGCATCACAACCGCGGCTTGCCCCTCTTGGACGATGTAGAACCCGCTGCCAAGCCACAACACCACCGCCAAACCCAAGAGAACGCCGAGACCAATACCGACATTCAGGTTCGAGCCAAAAGGGTTGCCAAACGGCATCCCGGGTCGGTTTCCACCGTTGTTGCCAGAGTCTCCACCACCACCAAACAGCGAGGACAGGCGGCGGTCGAAATCGCGCCAGAGTTCGTCAAGGTCGGGGGGGCCGTCATTCTTGGGCCGACGTGAACCTTGGTCACTGTCAGATTTTTGGCCGGCATTGCGGCCCCAGTTCGGGTCGTTCAGGCTCATAGGGCCGTTGTCCAGTCAGGGGGATCCATGGAGGCGGGTTTGTTGCCAAGCCCTGGGATCAGGATCGGTTCTTTAGGGTCTTGAAGATCAGCATCGATTTCGGCTCCGAACCGAGCGCCGCGACTCAGCTCAGCCAGCGCAACCCGCAACCCATCCAAGCCCGAACCCGTGCGGGCACTGACGAAAACGCGTCGGATCGTACCACGGTCATCCCGCTCGACGCCCGGTGCCGTGTGGGTCTCGTCGATCTTGTTGCAAATCACGAGCAACGGCACCTCAGCGGCACCGATCTCGGCCAATACCCGATCCACTTCGGCCGATTGTTCGTCCCGTTCGGGCGAACTCCAGTCGACCACGTGGAGCAGCAAATCAGCGCCTGCCGTCTCCTGTAGCGTGGCCCGAAAGGCCGCTACCAGCGTGTGCGGTAGGTCGCGAATGAACCCGACCGTATCGGACAAAACCAGTTGGGACGAACTGCCGGTGACCGGATCAGCGACGTGCAGTTTTCGGGTCAGGGTGTCGAGAGTTGCAAACAATTGATCGGCCGCGTGGGTGCCTGCGCGAGTGAGGGCATTGAACAGCGTGCTTTTGCCGGCGTTGGTGTAGCCGACCAGCGAAACAGAAAACGCCCCTTGACGCAATCGCTGGCGACGGCGCGTTAGGCGCTGGCGTTCAGCGCGATCGATCAGCATGCGCAACTGACGGATTTTGTTGTCTAGCATGCGCCGGTCAAGTTCGATCTGCTTTTCACCTGGCCCCCCGCGCAAACCGATACCGCCCTGCTGTCGCTCAAGGTGCGTCCATCCGCGAACAAGTCGGGTAGCCTGATGTTGCACCTGGGCCAATTCCACTTGAAGCTTACCCTCGTGGCTGCGGGCCCGCTGGGCAAAAATCTCGAGGATCAGGCCGATCCGCTCCACCACTTTGACACCCCAGACCTGCTCGAGATTGCGCTGTTGGATGGGCGTCAGGGCGTGATCGAAAAGCACATGGTCAATCTGCTCCGCCACGAGGCGCTCACCAATTTCTGCGACTTTTCCACGCCCAATGAAGGTGGCCGGATCGGGGCGGGCCCGATGGACCGCGATCCGCCCGCCAACGGCGATCCCTGCCGAACTGGCCAGGGCGGCGAGTTCGTCAAGGGAACGCTCATCACGTCGAATGCGGCCGACCCCGACGCCAATCAGAAGCGCCCGGCGATATTCGTCAGGCAGGTTCAGGTAGCCTCGCTTTCCTGCTGGAAATTCACCGGCCGAGCGGGTACGACCGTTGAAATCGCATGTTTGTAAACCATTTGGGTCACGGTATTGCGCAGCAAAACGACATACTGATCAAAGGATTCGATCTGTCCCTGCAACTTGATCCCGTTGACAAGATAGACGGCCACGGGAATGTGTTCCTTGCGTAACAGATTCAGAAATGGGTCCTGGAGAAGTTGGCCCTTATTGCTCATTTTTTTGAAAGGCTCCGTTTTAGGAATTCTTGGGGCGGAGTCCGCGGACATCACTAATGGATGGGTCCGGTTCGAGACGCGGACCTTTCAATGTATCTGAATTGTCACGAGATTGCCACGTGACTCCACATCGCAGGTTTGATGCACCGATCACTTGGCAAAGGGATTAGCCCCGGTGCGGAATTCGATGCGCATTGGAGTGCCTTCGAGGTCGAACTTGGCCCGGATCGCGCCCTCGAGATACCGCCGATAGGTCTCGGGAATGTCAGCCAGTGAGTTCCCGTGAACCACGATAATCGGGGGGTTGCGTCCACCCTGATGAGCAAAACGCAATTTGGGTCGGATCGCTCCGCGCCGAGGGGGATTCTGCCGTTCGACGGCATCATTGATCACCCGAGTTAGTCGGGGCGTTGACAACTTTCGGTTGGCAGCGGCGTAAGCGGAATCGACTGAACGCAATACCGCGCCCACCCCAAATCCAACCAGCGCGCTGACAAAATGCGTCCGGGCCCAACTTAAAAAATAAAGCTTGCGGGCAAACTCACCCCGAATGCGCTCGCGCGACCCAGCGTCGAGACCATCCCACTTGTTAACAGCAACGACCAGCGCGCGGCCTGATTCAAGAATAAAGCTCGCGAGGTGCGCGTCCTGTTCCATCACGCCGTCTTGCGCATCGAGCATCAATACCACGACGTGACTGACATCGATCGCTTGGAGCGTCTTGACTACCGAGAACTTTTCGACCACATCCGTGACCTTGCCGCGCCGACGAACTCCCGCAGTATCAATCAACACGTATGGGCGTCCATCACGCAAAAAAGGCACTGCCACAGCGTCTCGAGTGGTCCCGGGCTGATCAAATGCGATCATGCGTTCTTCGCCCAACAGCGTGTTGACGAGCGTTGATTTACCGACGTTGGGGCGCCCGACAATCGCAATCCGGATCGGCCTGGTCGAATGGGGAACCATTTCTTCAGCCGCGGCTCGGGCATCCGCTTCGGCCTGCGTCAGACCGTCGAGGGACTCTTCTGGTGGGGGCGAGCCCTCAGCATGGGCTGAGTCCGAGTGGTAATCGTCCAAATCGTCCGAATCGTCCGAATCGTCCGATGCCGCAGATTCGTCCTCTGGCTCCTCTTCTCCACCAGCGAGGCCCTCGAGCGCGATTTCGAGCAGATCGCGTACGCCGTCGCCGTGGGCGGCTGAAATAGCCCATGGCTGACCAAGTCCGAGGGCCCAGAACTCAGCGGCGACCTGCTCTCGTGGCAAGCCTTCGGCTTTGTTGACGGCTACGAACACACGCGCGCGCGACCGGCGTAATTCATCCACAATCGTCTGATCATGCGGACTCAGACCGTCGCGGCCGTCCACCACCAGCAAAACGACGTCGGCCTCAAGGATCGCCAGCCGAGTCTGACGCGCCATTGCGGCGACGATGCCATCTTTGACCACGGGCTCAAAACCGCCGGTATCGATCGCAATGAAGCGGCGGTCGCCGACTTGGGCCTGACCATAATGCCGATCGCGGGTCAGGCCGGGACGGTCGTAAACGAGTGCGGCGCGACTGCGGGTAAGCCGATTAAATAGGGTTGACTTGCCGACGTTGGGGCGCCCGATAAGCGCAACCACCGGCAACGGAACGACGGGGAGCAGGTCAAAAATCGGGTCAATGCGCTGATCACGAAGCAAAATATGGGCACTCAGTCCGTGGCCAGCGCAACAATTGCACCCCGCGTCGTTTGCACGATCGCGAGATTGCCGGCGGCAACCGGCGGGGCCTGAATCGGGCCGCCGCTCAAATTACTACGGGCCTGAACGGCACCGGATTCGCGAGAAAACCAATGCACGAGACCGTCCCGATCGCCAACCAGGACGGAGCCCCCGATGGATAGCGGCTCAGAGAGCCGACGCAACGAAAGTGCCTCCTGCCGCCAGACCTGTTCACCATTAGTATGACGAAGGCCATGGAGGTTGCCACGGTCGTCAGCGACAAACGCGAACTTTGGGTCAACCGCAATCCCCGTCCACGCGGGAAGTTCGCGCGACCAGATCGGCGCCCCGCTCAGGGCATCCTGACAGGCAACCCGGCCCTGATAAGCCGTCGCACAGACCTCCCGTCCCGCCACCCAAGGCCGCCCCAAAACGTCGGCGATCCGTTCAATCTCATTCGTGCCGCGTGGTTGTGCGATGGCGGTCTCCCACCGCAAGGCACCTGTCTCGAGATCGAGGGCCACCAACCGCCCACCCGGAAGTCCTGCAAAAACGAGCCCCGTGGATCCGGCGGGGGTCGTTACCTCAGCGACCGCGACCGGCGAAGGCTGGCGTAAAACCAGCGTGGGCAACGCGCGCTGCCAAGTCCAACGGGTTTTACCAGTGGCGGCCTCAAGTGACATGACTTTGTCGCCCACCCGAACCAGAACCGCATTCAACCCCACGCTTGGAGTCGATAGCACCTCAGTGCCCGCCGCCACTTTCCAGGCTTGGCGTCCATCTGCGGCATTGAGCGCGATCACGTCCCCATCGCGAGAAGCGACGACAACGATCGATTCACTGGCACCGACGCCAGCACTTAACACTTGACCGGCAGAGACCTTCCAATCGATACGGCCGCTACTCGCCGCAAACCTTGCCACGGTCCCATCGGCCGCCGCCGCATAAACCGATGAACCAACCACTGCTGGCTGAAAACCCACGCCCGAATTGCCAATCGAGGCTGACCATGCGACCCGAGGGCTCACGCCGCCTACCGTCGGTGGCAGTGGCGGCGGTGTGGGTTCGCCCCGCCCTAAACCTAACCAGGAACACGCCGGCAGTAGGCTCAGCATGGCGATGGCGACCAACAGTCGACCGGAGAACGCCTTGCCACGCATTTGAACAAGCATCATGAACCCGCTCCGAACGTATCAAGTTTGAGTTGGACCAACGGCCGCAACGGGCTGTTGCTGTCGAGTTTGCTCAAGGCTTCGGTCCAGGCTGCCCTGGCCTCATCCCCTCGACCCAATTCAGCCAGCAAATCGGCCCGCCGGTCGATCCAGGCACCAGCCATCTCGGCAGGCGGGGGGCCATCGAGAAGTTTGAGTCCGGCATCGAGCTGAGCCCGATCAGCAAGCCCCTCATCAAGCAGCAGCCCGGCCAGACGGATTCTTGCGACGGCTTGAATCCCGGGGTCCTGTCCATGCTCGACCGCCCAGGTCAAGGTCGTTCGGGCAGACTTGGAATCCCCCGCGTCCAGTTGGGCCCGCGCAACCCGCAATGCGGCCATCGCCGCATACGGCGTGCGGCTGTACTCGTTCATGAGGGTTGCGGCCATCGGAGCGGCCTCAATTAGCTGCGCGCGACGCAAGGCATCGTCCATCTTTTCGTGAATTGCCGACGCAGCGCCCGCCTGGCGCAGTTCCCACCAGCCCCAACCACGCCAGCCGGCAACAACTAGCAGCACAAGGGTCAAACCCAAAGTGATCCAATTACCCCAGCGGCTCCAGAATGCCTTGAGTTCGTCAAGGCGTTCCTGTTCTTCAAGATCGTAGGCCATGCCCTTCCTCATTCGATCGATACAGGGCATCAAGCACTGTGTTCGGCAGGTCCGCCAGCGCAACGTTCTGCTGAACATTGTGCTGAGTTAAATCATTTTTATCCGAGCGCAACCACTTGATCGCGGCCTCGTCGCGCGCGGCTTCTTCTTCGCCGATGACAACCGCAAGCGTCGCGCCGCTCGCGTCGGCGCGTTTGAACTGACTCTTGAAGCTACCGCCACCGCAATGCAGGATCACGTCGAGTCCGGCATCGCGCAGGCGCTCGGCAGACCGAAACGCCAATCGCCCAGCGGCCTGGCCCTGATGCACCACATAAACGGAGCAGGCGGCAGACGCGACCGCTTCGCCTTGTTCACGCAGCAACTCGATCAAGCGCTCGACCCCGATCGCAAAGCCGCAGGCCGGGGTGGACTTGCCTCCCATTTGCTCAACCAGGGGGTCATACCGACCGCCGCCGCAGACCGTTCCCTGAGCACCTAACATCGTGGTGGTCCACTCGAAGACGGTTCGGTTGTAGTAGTCGAGCCCGCGTACCAAGCGTGGGTTCAAGCGATAAGGAATACCGAGGTCTGCGAGTAACTGCTGCAGCCCCTCGAAATGCGCACGCGACGCTGTCCCCAGGTAATCAACGGGCTTTGGCGCAGCCTCAATCAGCGTCTGTAGCGCCGGATTTTTCGAGTCCAGAATTCGCATCGGATTGGCATGCAGCCGACGTTTTGAATCATCATCAAGTTGGTCAAGATGCTGTTCAAAATAATCAATCAAGGCGGCCCGATGGGCGAGGCGTTCGCCGGCGTCTCCAATCGAGTTCAGCTCTAGTTGCAATCCGTCCAGGCCGAGGTCGTCCCAGAGGCGTTGCGCCATCGCGATCACTTCAGCATCGATGTCGGGTCCTTCGAATCCGATCGCCTCAATGCCAATCTGATGAAACTGACGATAACGCCCGCGTTGAGGCCGCTCGTGCCGGAACATCGGTCCGAAATACCAGAGCCGACGCGGCCCTTCATAGGTCAGGTGGTGTTCGATCACGGACCGCACCACGCCCGCCGTGTTCTCGGGGCGCAGGGTGAGATGTTCGCCATTGAGGGCGTCGACAAAGGAATACATCTCTTTCTCGACAATGTCGGTCGCCGAACCGATACCGCGAGCAAACAGCGCCGTGGACTCGACGATCGGCGTGCGGATCTGCTGATAGCCATAGCCGCGGGTCCAGTCACGGACGGCTTCATCCACCATTTCCCAGTAATGCGCATCTGCCGGCAGCAAATCATTCATGCCCTTCACACCAGTGAGGACTGCTGGCTTTGCCGCGGGCTTTGCTGCGGGCTTTGCCGCGGGCTTTGCCCTGGCTTCGGGGACAGGCTTCGTGTCGTCGGTCATGCGGGTTCCGCCTCGCGGTTGCCCATCAGTCCGGCAACCCCATAGCGTCGTTCGACATATTGCGCGACGATGGCCTGAAACTCTTCGGCAATCCGATCACCCTTGAGCGTTACCGTGCGTTCACCATCTACGAACACCGGCGCCACCGGCGCTTCTCCAGCGCCTGGCAAGCTGATACCGACATCGGCAAATTTCGATTCACCAGGCCCATTGACCACGCACCCCATGACGGCAACCGCCATGGTCTCGACGCCGGGGTAATTTGCCCGCCACTCTGGCATCTGTTCGCGCAGCCACCGCTGGATCGAATCTGCCAACTCCTGAAAGAAGGTCGAGGTCGTACGACCACACCCCGGGCAGGCCGTCACCAAAGGCGTAAATGCGCGCAAACCCATGGTCTGAAGCATCTCTTGAGCAACGATGACTTCGCGCGCCCTATCTCCACCGGGCTCTGGCGTGAGGGACACTCGAATGGTGTCGCCGATACCCTCCTGGAGCAACACTGCCATGGCTGCGGTGGACGCCACGATGCCTTTGGAACCCATCCCGGCCTCAGTCAGTCCGAGGTGCAACGCGAAATCAGAGCGACTGGCCAGATCGCGGTAAACCGCGATCAGATCCTGGACCGCCGAGACCTTGCAGGACAGGACGATTTGATCGGGGCTCAATCCCAACTCAATCGCCCGAGCAGCGGAGTCGAGTGCAGAACGAACAAGCGCCTCGCGCATGACGGCCGCCGACCCCAATGGGTCCGCGAGCGCAGCGTTGGCGTCCATCAATCGAGCCAGCAAATCCTGATCGAGACTGCCCCAATTGACGCCAATCCGGACGGCTTTGTCGTGCTGGCAGGCGATCTCGATCATGCGGGCGAAATTGTCATCTCGCTTCGCACCGGTACCCACGTTGCCGGGATTGATCCGGTACTTGGACAAGGCCTGAGCGCAGTCCGGGTACTGCGTCAACAAGCGGTGCCCGTTGTAATGAAAATCGCCACACAAGGGGACGGAGACGCCCATCCGATCGAGTTGTTCGCGGACTGCCGCGACCGCTTGTGCCGCCGCAGGCGAGTTGACCGTCAACCGGACGATTTCGCTCCCAGCCGCTGCCAGCGCCTTCACCTGAATCGCGGTCGCAATGACGTCGGCCGTATCGGTATTCGTCATCGACTGCACGACCACGGGAGCGCCGCCACCGATCTTAACCGTACGGTCTCCCCAACGCACCAGGGCCATGCGGGTGGAATGCCGGGCCAGTGGCCCGGGAATTTCGTGCTTGCTTACACTCATGATGCGATCAACGAAGGTTTTGCGCCGGAACCGATTCAATGACCGTGGGTCCTGTCGGCGGTGCGCTAGAGGGTGAGCCAGCTGGCGCTTCGGTCGATGACGCATCCAAGGGCCCCGGAGCGGGAAGAGGCGCGGACCCCGGCGCGGACCCCGGCGCGGGAACATTGGCCGGCGCCATGCCGGAGTTCTGGCCAACCGGTGTTGACCGCCCAAAAAAGAGCGCGAAAGCTGCCAGGGCCGCCAGGACGACGACGGCTAACAAAATCCAATTTCGTCGACCGCCGGAC
>CAIPGD010000010.1 GCA_903864485.1 uncultured bacterium
CCAAGAGCCTCGACAATCTCAGGGCAGGCGCTCTCGGTCTGCGGCGACACCAACATGCTAAGTTGAGCGTCGATCAGACCGGGATAATCCAGTTTCAGGTTGATTTTCGGGCGGGCGGCAGATCGGTACAGGCACCTTCAAACACCTCCGCGGCCATGCCGATCGATTCGCCTAAGGTTGGATGGGGGTGAATGGTCCGGCCGATATCAACGGCGTCCGCACCCATCTCAATCGCCAGGGCGACCTCGCCAATCAAATCGCCTGCATGGGTCCCCACGATCCCACCACCAATGATGCGGTGGGTGGACTCATCAAACAAAAGTTTGGTAAACCCCTCATCCCGACCGTTCGCAATCGCGCGACCGCTCGCGGCCCAGGGGAAAACGCCCTTCCGCACGGCCACTCCTTCCTTTTTCGCTTGTTCTTCGGTAATGCCGACCCATGCGATTTCCGGATCGGTATAGGCCACCGACGGAATGACCCGGGCGTCAAAGAATCGTTTCTGGCCCGCAGCCACCTCAGCCGCCACATGACCCTCATGAACCGCCTTGTGCGCGAGCATCGGTTGCCCGACGAGATCTCCAATCGCGAAGATATGGCCGACGTTGGTTTTCATCTGCCGATCAACGGCAATGAAGCCCCTGGCGTCCACCGCAACACCCGCATGTTGTGCGCCGATTCGGTCGCCATTGGGGCGCCGCCCCACAGAAACCAGCACCAGGTCATAGATTTGTTCTTCAACCGGAGCATTTGATTCCTGATCCGCAACTGACTCAAACCGAACGTGAATACCGTCGGATTCGGCGCGAGCGGATACCGTCTTGGTATTCAGCATGATCCGGTCGAAACGATGGGCGTTCTTCTTTTCCCAGACCTTCACGAGATCCCGATCAGCCCCTGGCATCAGACGGTCGAGCATCTCGACCACATCCAGGCGCGTACCGATCGACGAGTAGACCGTACCCATCTCGAGGCCAATGATTCCACCACCCACAATCAACATTCGCTTTGGAATCGAAGTGAGCTTGAGCGCACCTGTTGAATCTATGACGCGGTGATCTTTTGGCATGAACGGCAAACTGACTGCCTGAGAACCAGCCGCAATGATCGCCTGCCGAAACCGGACGATCGTCTTTGACCCTTGGCCAGTTTCATGGACCGCGTCAGCCTCGACCGCAAGATGATGCGCATCAATGAACTCGCCCCGGCCCTGAATCACCTTGACCTTGCGGGCACGCGCCATTCCGGCGAGACCACCCGTCAGTTTCCCGACCACCTGATCTTTCCAGCCCCTTAAACGATCTAGA
Source organism: uncultured bacterium (assembly GCA_903864485.1). GTDB lineage: Bacteria > Pseudomonadota > Gammaproteobacteria > Burkholderiales > Burkholderiaceae_E > RFPW01. The sequence goes on from CAIPGD010000010.1 coordinate 1,308, forward strand.
TCCACCTGCATCGGTCCAAACCCAATGCCATGATCCGCAAGCGCTCGCGCCTCGTCCGCGACCGCAGCCACATGCAGTAGTGCCTTTGACGGGATACAGCCGACATTCAGGCAAACCCCGCCCAATGTCGGATACCGCTCAACCAGAATGACGTTCAGTCCAAGATCGGCCGCGCGAAAGGCTGCCGAATAGCCCCCTGGGCCTGCGCCCAACACCATCAAATCACACTCCTGGTCGGCGACCACCGATGAACCAGAAATTGCCAGCGGTGCCGATGGGGTCGCTGCAGCCAACTGAGCCGCGGGCACTGAAGGCGAGTCGCCAGCCGCTGGCGCTGAGACCCCTGGCGTCTGGGCCGCGAGCAGAACGACCACCGAACCCTCTGCCACCTTGTCGCCGATCTTGACCTTGATCTCTGCAATCGTTCCAGCCGACGAACTCGGGATCTCCATGGATGCCTTGTCGCTCTCGACAGTGATCAGACTTTGATCAACCGACACGGAATCTCCGACCTTAACGAGCACCTCGATCACCTCGACCGCATCGAAATCGCCAATGTTCGGAACCCGGACTTCCAGAGTGTTCGACATCAAAATCTACTCCGCTTAAGAATGAAATCGGCCTGGGTCAAATCACAGCAAGGTGCGGCGAAAATCCGCCAGCAACTGCCCCAGATAGGCATTGAATCGCGCCGCTGCAGCGCCATCAATGACCCGGTGATCCCACGACAGAGAAAGCGGCAGGATCAGACGCGGTGCGAACTGTTTGCCATCCCAGACCGGGCGGATTTGCGACTTGCAGACTCCGAGAATCGCCACTTCGGGCGCATTAATAATGGGCGTGAAGTAGGTGCCACCGATGCCGCCCAACGAAGAAATCGAGAAGCAGCCGCCCTGCATTTCAGTTGGTGACAATTTGCCGTCGCGGGCCTTGGCTGCCAGAGCCGACGTCTCTTGTGCGATCTCAAGCACACCCTTGCGGTCAGCATCCCGAACCACCGGAACCACGAGGCCGTTTGGGGTGTCGGCCGCAAACCCAATGTGGAAATACCGTTTGAGGATCAACTGATCGCCGTCGAGCGACGCATTGAATTCAGGGAACTTCTTGAGCGCGGCAACGCACGCGTGAATCAGAAAAGCCAACATGGTGATCTTGATGCCGCGCTTCTCATTCTCCTTATTGAGAATGTTCCGGAAATTCTCAAGATCCGTAATGTCCGCTTCGTCATGGTTGGTGACATGAGGGATCGCAACCCAGTTGCGATGCAGATTGGCGCCTGAAAGTTTTTTGATCCGGGACAACGGTTTCGCTTCAACCTCGCCAAACTTGGCGAAATCGATCTTCGGCCATGCCGCCAGCTCTCGCCCACCGAAGGCTGACAACGGGATCGCACCGGCGCCTGTTACACCGCCTCCGGCAGATCCACCATGACCATCTGGGACGGACATTCCGAGCGACAGGGCGACGGCTTGTTTGACATAGGCGCGCACATCATCCGGAGTGATTCTTGTCTTGGGACCACTTCCGGTGACCCGATGCAGGTCGACTCCAAGCTCACGCGCGAGCATCCGCACCGATGGCGACGCATGGGGTTGGTTGACCGGGTCAGAGGCCGCAGGCACATGAGGCTCTAAGGCGTAAGCGGGGGCAGTTGAGGCCACTGGAGCCACTTGAGCCACTTGAGCCACTGGAGCCGCGGGGGCTGATACTGGCGCTTCGACCGCAGCAGCAGGGGCGGCTGCAGGTCCCGAAGGAACAACCGCGGCAACTGCCTCCGAAATCTCAAGCTCGAGGACAACACTACCCTCGGCTACCTTATCTCCGACCTTGACCCGCAGGGCGCGCACCACGCCGGCTGCTGAAGCCGGAATCTCCATCGAAGCCTTGTCACTCTCGACCGTAATCAAACTCTGTTCGAGCCGGATGGAATCGCCCGGCTTGACCAACAACTCGATCACCTCGACCGACTCGAAATCGCCGATGTCGGGTACCTTCAGTTCAATAACCGCACTCATGGATTTGTCCCCGTCCTTGTTCATGCGCTGTGTGGATTGACCTTCGCGGGGTTGATCCCGTAACGAGCGATTGCCGCCGCTGCCGCACTCCGATCGACCTTACCCTCGTCGGCCAACGCGCGCAGCGCCGCTAGAACGACGAACCGGCGATCAACCTCGAAGTGCTCGCGCAATTTAGCGCGGAAGTCTGACCGGCCAAAGCCATCGGTACCGAGCACGCGATACTCGCGACCCCTCGGAATAAATGGCCGCACCTGATCGGCAAACAGCTTCATGTAATCGGTCGTCGCCACGATGGGACCCTGCGTGGCCGCCAATGCCTGTGTGACATAAGGCACCTTCGGCTCCGCTTCAGGGTGCAAAAGATTGGTGCGGTCACAATCAAGGCCGTCGCGACGTAGTTCAGTAAAACTCGTCACGCTCCAGACGTCGGCTGCCACTTGCCAGTCCTTCTCAAGAAGTTCTGCCGCCGCCAGTGCCTCGCGCAGGATCGTTCCAGATCCTAGCAACTGCACGCAGGCCTTCGCGTCGTTTTTACCCTGGCCTGACTTCAGAGGTGATTCACGCAAACGGTACATGCCGCGAATGATCCCGTCTTCATCGCCCACAGTGAGTCCTGGGTGTGCGTAGTTCTCATTCATTACCGTCAGGTAGTAATAAACATTCTCCTGACGACTGACCATGCGCTCCAGACCGTGGTGAATGATGACCGCCAGCTCATGTGCATACGTCGGGTCGTAACAGACGCAATTAGGGATCGTCGAGGCTAGGATATGGCTGTGTCCGTCTTCGTGCTGCAGGCCCTCACCATTGAGGGTGGTCCGCCCAGCCGTTCCACCGAGCAAGAACCCTCGCGCCTGCATGTCGCCCGCCGCCCAGGCGAGATCGCCAATCCGTTGGAATCCGAACATCGAGTAATAGATGTAGAACGGCACCATCACCCGATCGTTGGTCGAGTACGAGGTCGCCGCGGCAATCCAGGAACTGAACGCGCCCGCCTCATTGATCCCTTCTTCCAGAATCTGACCCTGCTTGTCCTCTCGGTAGTACATGACCTGATCACGATCGACCGGCTCGTATTTTTGCCCCTCCGGCGCATAGATCCCGAGTTGACGGAACATCCCCTCCATTCCAAACGTCCGCGCCTCGTCGGGCACGATTGGCACTACCCGCGGACCGAGTGATTGATCGCGGACCAGCGCCGTCAAAATCCGAACGAACGCTTGGGTCGTCGAAATTTCGCGCCCTTCGGCCGTCGGCTCTAGAACCGCCTGCAATGCCTTTAGGGGCGGAACGATTAGGGTCTCGGACGAGCGCATGCGACGCTGGGGCAGGTATCCGCCCAATGCAGCCCGACGCTCATGCATGTAGCGCATCTCAGGCGTATCGTCGGCTGGCTTGTAGAACGGCAGGGACTCAAGCTGATCGTCCGGAATCGGGATACCAAAACGGTCGCGGAAATCCTTGATCGAATCGTGATCCAGCTTCTTCTGCTGGTGGGTCGTATTCTTACCCTCGCCAATCCGACCCATGCCATACCCCTTGACCGTCTTGGCCAGAATGACCGTCGGCTGGCCCCGATGGTGGGTGGCGCTGTGGAAAGTGGCATAGACCTTGTGCGGGTCATGACCACCGCGATTCAGGCGCCAGATATCGGCGTCGGTCATCTTGCTGACGAGTTCGAGCAATCGGGGGTGCTTCCCAAAAAACTTCCGTCGTACGTAGGCGCCATCATTGGCTTTGAAGCCCTGATATTCGCCGTCGAGGGTCTCCATCATGACCCGTTGCAGGATGCCATCCTTGTCGCGGGCTAATAAAGGATCCCAGTAGGAACCCCAGATCAGTTTAAGAACGTTCCAGCCCGCACCACG
>CAIPGD010000011.1 GCA_903864485.1 uncultured bacterium
CCCACGGCATGGTCGGTCGTGTGATAGCCCTTGCCAATGACCGAGAGCTTTTTCATGTCAAAGCCCGCGCGGCCTAACGCCCGAACCGCGACGTCGGCATCGGCGTGGGTCGAACAAACCGCAACCACCGGATCGGCCGAAGGCGTTAGTAAATCAGGGGATTGCGCGGAATGTAGATTGGGCGTGACCGACTGCGATGAGCCGTGAACTGGAACAATAATGCTCATGAGGATCCTTTGCCGTCGCGGCATCAGGTTTAGAGGTCCTCAAGAAACAGCAGGGGGTGTACCCGTGCTAATCGCCCGCGACGACCGCCTGCGCCAGACTCCAGAGCGTGGTTGAGCGTGCACCCGATCGGCAATACGCGAGCACGGGACCGGGCAGAACTTCTAGCAACTGAGCAAATGCCAGACCGTCGGCAGGCGTCACCCCACCGGAAACCACCGGAAGGTAACGTGCCACGAGCCCGCAGGCGAGCGCAGCCTGTTCGATCTCATGAAAGCTCGGCTGGTCGGGCCCTTCATGATCAGGACGGTTGCACAGGATCGACCGATAACCGGCGGCTGCAATCGACTGCAAATCATCGACTGCAACCTGCCCGGTAACGCCCATTGCAGGACTTAGAGTTTTGATTTCAATCATGGACTGAATGGTGCCGGCTTCCGGAATCGAACCGAAGACCTACTGATTACAAATCAGTTGCTCTACCAACTGAGCTAAGCCGGCCAGCGTAAAAACTGAGTTTCCAGGAACGCGCTTAGATTACTTGATACGGGTCAGCTTGGCACGCCCCGCAGGCCCGCTTTTTGGACCGTCTTTTGGACCGTCTTTTGGTCCTTCGTCTGGCCCGCCATCGGGTAGATTGGGCGGATCAGAATCCGGGACTTTCGAATCAAGCGCAACTTCGGCCACCGGAGCGTTACGGCGGCGAGAAGCACCACCCTTCTGAACCGGGGTCTCGCTATCCGCAGGAACAACGCTATTCGCTGGCGCATCGGCATCGCCCGTTTCGACCGATGGGAAGCTTGCTCGAAGCCTGGAGGCGCGGGTTGCCGTTCGAGGTTTTGAAGTAGTGGTCGGCGCAGATGAATCACCACCCGCTGGCACCGAGCGATTATTCGGGGCCAGGCCACCTTCCGCAGAGGCGCCGTCCGACGGGGCAGTGGTAGTTTCAGCCTGAGCCGACCCGTCGATAGGCGGCACGGCACGTGGTTTTGACGGCACCGTCGCTAAAACCGCGACCGCCGCTGGCAGTTTGGTGCCTTCGCCTTCGGTAGCGGCGGGCGCAGCGCCAGGCGCTGGCGCAAGAGCTAAGGTCGGTTTGCCCCGCAATGGGCGCGCCGTGCGTTCAGCACCCGGAGTCAAAATCGGTTGCGAACTCGCCTCGCCAGGTCCAACCACGGCGGGCGACTTGGGCACCTCAAACGCCATGCCGTGACCATTTTCGCGCGCATAAATCGCGCTGACATTGGTGACAGGCACCAGAATGTCATGCGCCCGCCCGTTGAAGCGGGCCTGAAAGCTGATGAAGTCGTTATCGAGGCGCAACTGATTCGTGGCCGCAACCGATGCGTTCAAGACAATTTCACCGTTTCGCGCATAGCCCGGCGGCACGATCGTACGATCGTCAACCGTCACGGCGAGATAAGGCGTGAACCCGTTATCGGTACACCACTCGTGGATGGCCCGAATGAGGTAAGGCTTGGTCGAGGGGTCTGCCATCACAAGTTCACCGGCGCATGACCTTCTCTGAGGGCGTCAATGCCTCGATGTAGGCGGGGCGCGCAAAAATGCGTTCTGCATATTTGAGCAGGGGTGCGGCGACCTTGGGCAGGTCAATGCCGTAGTGGTCGAGGCGCCACAACAACGGCGCGATCGCTACATCGAGCATGGAAAATTCTTCGCCCAACATATGCTTGTTCTTCAGAAAGATTGGCGCGAGTTGGGTAAGCCGGTCACGGATCTGCGCCCGGGCTTTTTCCATCAGCTTCGAGCTCTCTTTGCTGTGTTCGCGCTTTTCGAGAACCTGAACATGGACGAACAACTCGCGCTCGAAATTGAACAGGAACAGGCGCGCACGCGCACGCTGCACAGGGTCTGCCGGCATCAGTTGGGGATGCGGAAAACGCTCATCAATGTATTCGTTAATGATGTTCGATTCGTAGAGAATCAGATCCCGCTCGACCAGGATGGGCACCTGACCGTAGGGGTTCATGATCGAGATATCTTCGGGCTTGTTATAGAGATCGACATCGCGGATCTCAAAGTCCATGCCCTTCTCGAACAGAACAAACCGGCAGCGTTGCGAGAACGGGCACGTTGTGCCCGAGTACAACATCATCATGAAGCAACTCTCCTGAGGGAATGGGCTGTCGCGCCGAACCCTCGAGTTTACTTGATGTCTTTCCAGTACGCTGCGTTGAGGCGCCAAGCGATCACGGTAAAGATCGCCAAAAACAACAATACCCAAACGCCCAGGTGGGTCCGGGTCTTCGCGCTGGGATCGGCCATGAAGGTGAGGTAGGCCACGAGATCGGCAATGGCGTTGTCGTACTCAGGTACAGACAATTTGCCACCAACCGGTTTGCCAAGCGTTACCGTCATGCCTTCATGGGGGTGTTCGCCGTGCGCGAGATCTTCAGACGTCTCGGTCCGGAGCCCCTTTTCGTCAAAATTCACGGTCACTTTAACGAAGCCAGTGGCAACGCCCTTGTCGTCCTTGGCTGCCTTGATTTCTTCAAATCGTGCGCCACGCGAGCCCTGAAGTTCCCAGAACACATGAGGCATCCCCACGTTCGGGAAGACGGCGTTGTTCCATCCGGTCGCACGCGTCGAGTCGCGGTAATAGTTGCGCAAGTAGGAGTAGAGCCAATCAGGGCCAGAGCCCTGCTCGGACGCACGGGCACGGGCAATCACTGACAAATCCGGTGGCTGTGCGCCAAACCAGGCCTTTGCATCAGCCGCTGATAGGGCCGTCTTCATCGGCTCACCGACCTTATCGGTCGTGAACAACAGGTTTTGGCGGATTTGCTCTTCAGTCAATCCGATGTCGGTCAGCCGGTTGTAGCGCATCAGCGCCGCACCATGGCAATTAAGGCAATGGTTGACGAACAACTTGGCGCCGTTCTGAAGCGCTGTCTGATCGTTGAGTTTCTCGGTCGGGAATCGATCGAGCGGAACCCCACCACCTGACGCATGAGCCGGGAGACTGCCCAATGCAGTCAGACCGAACACCGTGAGAAGGGCTGCCGTGAACGTCGCCATTCTGGCGACGAACGTGGCAACGAACTTCGGAACCAACTTAAGAACCATCGGGGGGATGAGGCGGGTCATGCTCTGCGCTCTTCGAATTAATGGGCGAATGTGACTCGGGTCGGGACCATCTTGGCCTCGCCCATTTCACTCCACCACGGCATCAGGGCAAAGAAGCCGAAATAGATCAGGGTGCAAATCTTGGACAACACCCCACCAATTTCGCTTGGTGGCTGGGTTCCGAAATACCCCAGGATCACGAACGCAACCACAAACAGCGCGTACAGATAGAGGTGCCAGCCCGGACGGTAACGAATCGATTTCACTGGGCTGTTATCGATCCAGGGCAGTGAAAAAAGAATCACGACCGAGGCGCCCATGCCGACCACACCCCAGAACTTGGCGTCGAGGATAAAGAATCCGCCAATCATCGCTACTGCGACCGCTGCAGCGATTACCTTGCCGATACTGCGCTTGACAGTTGCAAAAACCAGCAAGGTGTAGGCGATCACGGCCGGGGTCAACCAGTACAGCAAGAAATCTTCAGTAGCTGCCCGCAGCACGGAGTAAAACGGCGTGAAATACCAAACCGGTGCGATGTGCGCTGGTGTCTTGAGTGGGTCGGCCGGCACAAAGTTGTTGTACTCAAGGAAGTACCCACCAAACTCCGGTGCGAAAAACAGGACTGCCGAGAAGATAATGAAAAACACCGACGCGCCCATGATGTCGTGCACGGTGTAGTAAGGGTGGAACGGAATGCCATCGAGCGGAATACCCTTCGAGTCTTTCAGGGCCTTGATGTCCACGCCATCTGGGTTGTTTGAACCCACTTCGTGCAACGCGACGATGTGAGCGCCGACCAGTCCGAGGAGCACGAGCGGAATGGCGATCACGTGGAACGAGAAGAAACGATTCAGCGTTGCGTCCGACACCACAAAGTCGCCGCGAATGAGTAGCGCAAGATCGGGTCCGATGAAGGGAATCGCCGCGAACAGGTTCACGATGACCTGTGCACCCCAGTACGACATCTGACCCCAAGGGAGTAGATAACCAAAAAAGGCTTCACCCATCAGGCACAAGAAGATCAGGCATCCGAAGACCCAAACGAGTTCGCGTGGCTTGCGATACGACCCGTAGATCAAACCCCGGAACATGTGCAGGTAGACCACGACAAAAAACGCACTGGCGCCGGTCGAATGCATGTAACGCACCAACCAGCCCCATGGCACGTCACGCATGATGTACTCAACGGACGCGAACGCATCGGTCGCGCTCGGCTTGTAGTGCATCACCAGGAAAATCCCGGTGACGATCTGCAACACCAGAACCAGGATGGCAAGCGAGCCAAAGAAATACCAAAAGTTAAAATTCTTCGGCGCGTAGTATTCGCTGAGGTGGGCCTTGACGGTCGCCGTCAGTGGGAACCGCTGATCGACCCAGCCAATCAGGCCGGTGGTGGTGACTTCTTTGAGTGCCATGGTATTGCCTTATTCCTGGAGGCCAATCACGCTTTCTTGTCTTCGCCAATCAGCAGGCGCGTGTCGGAAAGGTAGGTGTGGGGCGGGACTTCAAGATTGTCTGGGGCAGGTTTGTTCTTGAACACCCGGCCCGCGAGGTCAAATGTAGAACCGTGACAGGGACACAAAAACCCACCGGCCCAATCGTCGGGCAGTGAGGGCTGCGCACCTGGCTGGAACTTGTCACCGGGTGAACACCCAAGGTGCGAACAAATTCCGACAGCCACAAAGTACTCAGGCTTGATTGAGCGGTATTGATTACGCGCGTACTCAGGTGTCGGGTATGCCTTGCGAGCAGACTCCGCATCCGCGACCTGGGATTCCGTTTTCTTGAGTGACTCAAGCATTTCTGGCGTCCGGCGTACCACCCAAACCGGCTTGCCGCGCCATTCGACGCGAAGCAATTCGCCCGGCTTCATCGCACTGATATCGACTTCCACCGGAGCACCCGCCGCTTTAGCCCGCTCGGATGGCGTGAAGGTACTGACAAAGGGAACCGCGACACATGCACCGCCCACCGCGCCGGCAGCACCAGCAACGGCAATCCACGTCCGCCGCGCGGGGTCATTAGGGTTGCCCGGCGTAAAACCGGCCGCAGAATTCGAAGCGGGCGACATGGAGGTGGAATTCGACATCTCTAAACCTCAGCAGCACGCCGCTAGGGCGCAACCAATATCAAGTCAAAAAGCGCCGCTAGCATACATCGGCGGCCTTGAAACCGCTCCACTCGAAGGGAGCACTCCAATCAACGTTGGATTTTAGCCCAAGCCAGCCCAGCGCTACGAGAGTGACACGGCGTCGCAAGACCGGCTTTCGCCGACTTCGTTGGGCCTCATTCATTGGGTTGCGCCGGCCCACGAGGCGGCTTGGGTCGGCGACCAATCACGATCGGCAGATCGACTTCGCGACCCTCGCGCACGAAACGCAGGTTCGCGGTTCGGCCTGGCTCGAGTTGTGAGATCAGGTTAAGCATCGACGGGGTGTCTTTGACCGCCCGGCCTTCGACGGCGATCAACACGTCGCCCGCCTTGACACCCGCCTTATCGGCCGGGCCGCCGCGGACCAGTCCCGCGATGATTGCGCCCTCGCGCCGG
>CAIPGD010000012.1 GCA_903864485.1 uncultured bacterium
AGCGTCTGGGTGTTGCGCCCGATTGCAGCCAGCGGCGTGCAGGCCTCGAGGCTTAGCCCGTCCTCGAAATGCAGTTGCCAGACCTCGGTGGCATTGATGCGATGGCGCACCAACCGAATGCCCGAGTCGGCGAGCAAGGACTCGATGACTTGGGCCAATACCTCACCGTCCTGCTCGGTGATTGGCGTGTCAACCTCTGAGAGCACCAGATGATCGAGGCCAACGGTCAACTGAACCGGGATGGCAAACCAATCACGGTTCGGGGGGCAGGGGCCGTCCAAATCGCTCGTCCAGCGAAGCGTATCGGCCAGCCATTGTTCGTGGGGCAGTTGCCGGGCAGGCGAGGGGGATTGCACCGACCCCATCAGCATCCAATCGGGTTGCAGCAGACTCAGAGCCGCGAGTCGAGCTCGGACCGCGGCCGAACTCAACCAATGGGCTGGAGCAAGAGCGCCTGGCAGGACGATGGTCAGTCCGTGGTGTGGGCTTTTTGAGGGGTTGTCTGCGTTCACACGCCGATTCTACGTGGGTCCCAGAACAGGCCCCTGTGGCAAACTCCTACCCTGTGAACCGCCCCTATTTTCCCCCTGTGGAATTCTCGATCGGCTGGCGCTATGTGCGCGCTGGACGGCGTACCCAACGCGGCAACCGCTTTATCTCGTTCATCTCATGGCTGTCCGCAATGGGGATTGCGTTAGGGGTCGCTGCCCTGATCGTTGTGCTCTCGGTCATGAACGGTTTTCAGAAAGAGGTGCGCGACCGGATGCTTTCCGTGCTTGCGCACATTGAGGTGTTCGAGACCTCAACCGCCGCGGTCGGCCTTGATCAGTGGGCCCAATTGACGGACCAATTGAAGTCCTATCCGCAGGTCCTCGGAGTGGCACCTTTTGTGTCCGGACAGGTCATGATGACTCGAGGAGAGGTCGTCCGCGGCGCGCTCGTGCGCGGGATCGATCCTCGGGCGGAGGCGGCGGTTTCTCAGATTGCCCAGCAAGTCCGTGAGGGGTCGCTTGCCGACCTGCGCGCGGGCGAATACGGGATCGCTCTAGGTCGTGAATTGGCGCGCGCAATGGGTGTTGATCTCGGTGATCGGGTGACCCTCATTGCGCCCCAGGGAACAATGACACCGGTTGGAATGATGCCGAGACTTAAACCCTTTCGGGTGGTTGCTATTTTCGATAGTGGTCATTATGAGTACGACAGCACGCTCGCGCTGACCGCGATGGATGATGCGGCTAAGCTGTTTAGGGCGGAGGGCCCGATGGGATTGCGCCTGCGAGTCGATGACATGCAGGCCGCGCCGAGGATCGCGCGTGAGCTCGCCGCGCAACTCCCCGCCACACTCGCTGTGCGCGATTGGTCGTCTGAAAATCGCAGCTGGTTTGCAGCGGTTCAGGTAGAAAAAAGAATGATGTTCATCATTCTTGCTTTAATCATCGCGGTGGCTGCCTTTAACCTCGTTTCGATGCTGGTCATGACCGTGACCGACAAACAGGCGGATATCGCCATCCTGCGGACCTTAGGCTCCAGCCCAGGGGCGATCCAGCGGATCTTTATTTTGCAGGGCACTGTGATCGGTCTGCTTGGCACCTTGCTTGGCGTGGTGCTTGGGGTGGCTCTGGCTTGGTCAGTGGGCGATCTCGTGGCCGCGATCGAGCGTCTGCTGGGCGTGGAGTTCCTTCCCCCAGGGATTTATTTCATTACCCGATTACCCAGTGACTTGCGCTGGGACGATGTCTTACGGATCGGCGGTGTCGCGGTCTTGCTCTCGGTGGTCGCAACCATTTATCCGAGCTATCGAGCAGCCCGCACCCGACCGGTTGAGGCCCTGCGCCATGAATGATGCGGTGGCGGTCCTGCGGGCCCGCGATCTCGGTAGGACATATGGCGATGGCCCCCGGGCCCTGACCGTTCTCCAAGGTGTCGACCTCTCAGTGGCGGCGGGGGAGTTTGTGGCGATCGTTGGTGCCTCAGGTTCGGGTAAAAGCACCCTGTTGCATTTATTGGGGGGGCTCGATGAGCCCTCGACTGGGCAGGTTGAGATCGCCGGTGAATCGCTTGCGTCGCTCAACGAGCGCGAGCGCGGGCAACTGCGCAATCGGCTGCTCGGTTTTGTTTATCAGTTTCATCATTTGCTGCCTGAATTCGATGCTGCTGAGAATGTCGCCATGCCGTTGCGGATTCGTGGACTGGCACCGACCATTGCGCTCGAGCGCGCGCGGCAGATGTTGGGCCGGGTCGGATTGCAGGCCCGCGCGACGCATCGCCCTTCCGAGCTTTCGGGCGGCGAGCGCCAGCGCGTGGCATTGGCCCGGGCGCTTGTGACGGAGCCCGCTTGTGTGCTCGCCGATGAGCCCACTGGTAACCTCGATCGGGGGAGTGCCCGTCAGGTGTTTGGATTGTTCGAAGAGCTCAACCGCAGCCTGGGAACGGCGTTGGTCGTGGTGACACACGATCTTGAGTTGTCTGCGCGGGCCGATCGGGTGCTCACGATGCGCGAGGGCCGGCTCGCGTCCGTCTAGAATGCGGCTAAGAATATTCAGCAGGAGCCCGGGGTCATGATTCGAGTTGTTTTCAATCAGAAGGGCGGTGTTGGTAAGTCAACCATTGCCGTCAACCTGGCGGCTATCGGGGCGTTACGCGGACGACGTACGCTAATGATCGACCTGGATCCGCAAGCCAATGCAACCAGTTATTTGCTCGGTTCGGAGGCTCGCCTAACGCCGACGATCGGTGACTTTTTTGAGCAGAGCCTCTCGTTCCGTCTGGATGCACTCAAGCTAGATCAGTGCATCCACAAGACGCCCTTCGATCGACTCGGGATTGTGCCGGGGGATACCGGACTTGCGGACCTGCAATCCAAGCTCGAAGCGCGCGCAAAGATTCTTAAATTGCCACAGGCGCTAGGGGCTCTAAAAGGATGGGATGACATCGTCATCGATACGCCGCCCGCCCTTAACTTTTTTACCCGTTCGGCCTTGATTGGCGCAGACGGTTGTCTGATTCCGTTTGACTGCGACGAGTTTGCGCGCCAGGCGCTTTATGGCCTGCTGGAGTCCGTGAGCGAAATTGGTGCAGACCACAACCCAAAGCTGCGTGTTGAGGGCATCGTGGCCAATCAGTTCAACCCGCGTTCCAGCCTTCCGGTTCGGATTGTCGAGTCGATGGTCGATGAAGGGCTTCCGGTGCTGCAGACGCGTCTTTCGTCCTCGGTCAAGGTGCGCGAGTCCCACGAGGCCTGTCTCCCGCTGCCGCACTTTGCCCCGGCGCACAAGCTGACCCTTGAAATGATCGCCCTTTACGAGGAACTCGACGCCCAAGCTTAGGGCTAAGATTAAGTACGTTCGGCATGCCTTTTGGCATATCCTTTGCTTTTGAGGGGCCTATGAAGCTCATGGACTATCGATTGGCAAAGCAGGCCCCGGACGAGATGTTCCTGGCGACGGGGCAAGTTCATGAGCACTGCCGGCCCTTGTACGAGTGGCTGCAGGCGCAACCTGCCGATCGCTTGACTCAGAAAAGAGCGGAGGCCGATCTGGCCTTTCGCAGGGTTGGCATCACCTTCGCGGTTTACGGTGACGATGCGGGAACGGAGCGCCTGATTCCGTTTGACATGATTCCGCGGGTCATATCGGCCCCCGAGTGGGCGCGGCTTGAGACCGGACTCAAGCAGCGCGTTCGAGCTCTGAATCATTTTTTGCATGATGTCTATCACGATCACGAAATCATCCATGCTGGGGTGATTCCTGCGGCCCAGGTCTTTGGAAACGCGCAGTACCGTCCTGAGATGCAGGGTATAGCGTTGCCCGGTCGGGTGTATTGCCATGTGGCAGGGATCGATATCGTGCGCGCAGCAGCGCCCGATGGTGGTGCACCCCAGTTTTATGTGCTGGAAGACAACTTGCGCGTGCCTTCTGGCGTCTCGTACATGCTGGAAAATCGTAAGGTCATGATGCGGCTGTTTCCGGACGCTTTTGCGGGGATCAACGTCGCACCCGTGGCGCATTATCCGGACCGGTTGCTGGAAAATCTCCGCGCCAGCGCGCCCGCTGGGATTGATTCGCCGACGATTGTTGTCATGACCCCTGGTATGTACAACTCGGCCTACTTTGAGCACGCGTTTTTGGCGCAGCAAATGGGGGTTGAACTGGTCGAGGGGCAAGACCTGTTTGTTGACGACGAGACCGTCTACATGCGCACGACTCGTGGGCGGCGGCGGGTCGATGTCATCTATCGACGGGTCGATGATGACTATCTCGACCCGTTAGCCTTTCGTCCCGAGTCCACGTTAGGTGTTCCCGGCTTGCTTTCGGCTTATCGGGCCGGGCGGGTTTCATTGGCCAATGCCATCGGTACCGGTATCGCAGACGATAAGTCGATCTACCCGTATGTTCCCGAGATGATCCGGTTCTATCTTGGTGAAGAACCTGTTTTGCAGAACGTTCCGACCTATCAATGCCGTGATCCGGAATCACTCGCCTATGTTCTGGCCAACCTCTCTTCGCTCGTCGTCAAGGAGGTGCATGGGGCGGGGGGTTACGGCATGTTGATTGGGCCGACTTCCACTCGCGACGAAATCGAACAGTTCGCGCAACGTTTGCGCGCGACACCCGCGGCCTACATTGCTCAGCCAACGCTGGCACTTTCAACGTCGCCCACGTACGTTGAGTCTGGCGTCGCACCCCGCCACATTGATTTGCGCCCTTATGTTTTGTGTGGACGTGAGATTTCGGTCGTGCCCGGCGGATTGACCCGGGTTGCGTTGCGCGAAGGGTCGCTAGTGGTTAATAGCAGTCAGGGCGGCGGCACCAAAGATACCTGGGTGTTGCAGGAAGCCTTACCCAAGGAGCGGTGATGCTGAGTCGAACCGCCGATCATTTGTTCTGGATGGCCCGCTACATTGAACGGGCCGAAAATACCGCGCGTATTCTTGACGTCAACGTCCAGCGATCCTTGTTGCCGCAACCGCTTGCGACGATCGAAGCGGGTTGGCTCGGAACGCTCGAAATGTTCGAGCTGATGCCCGCCTTCGAGAAACAACACGGCAGCGCGAGTAGCGACGCGGTCTTGCAATTCATGATTCGCGATCGAACGAATCCGTCAAGTATCGTGAGCTGCATTTACGCGGCGCGTGAGAACGCGAGGGCCGTGCGCGGTAGTCTCACCACCGAGGTGTTCGAGACACACAACCTGACCTGGCTGGAGATTCAGCGTCTGCTCGACGAGCGCTTGCCCGAACGTGATCCGGGTCAATTTTTTGACTGGGTCAAATTCCGCTCGCATCTTTCAAGAGGGGTCACGATCGGCACCATGCTGCGCGACGAAGCGCTGCATTTCACCCGGCTGGGCACTTTTCTCGAGCGTGCCGACAATACCGCTCGCCTGCTTGATGTGCGCTTCCATGGCAGTCGAACTGCCGCCTTGTCGACCGCTCGCGATGACTACTATCACTGGGCCGCGGTGCTGCGCTCTTGTTCTGCGTTTGAGATTTATCGTAAAGCGTATTCCGATGTCATCACGCCGGAGCGGGTCGCTGAGTTGTTGATTCTGCGATCTGATATGCCGCGCTCGCTCTGTGCTTCGATTGACGAGGTTTGTACGAACCTTGATCTGGTTGGGGATGAACGTGCGCGTGAGACCCGGCGTCAGGCGGGGCTATTGCGGGCCGAGTTGAAGTACGGTCGGATTGAAGACATCCTCGCGGGTGGACTGCATGCCTGGCTGACGGTATTCCTCGCCCGGGTGGCCGCCCTGGGCTTACGGATCGCCAACGATTTTCTTCTTCCTATTGAGGCTGATCATCAAGTGCAGTCGCAGTGACTGGTGTGTTGGTCGATACTCATTGCCATCTCGATGCCGCCGAATTTGATCTAGATCGGGACGCGGTTATCACCTCGGGCCATCGTGCAGGCGTCGACGGTGTCATCATCCCGGCGGTCGAGGTCGGTAATTTCGATTCGGTCAGGTTGCTTGCGCAGCGGGTGCCGGGTGGGGCTTACGCACTCGGGATTCACCCTCTCTTTGTCGACCGCGCGCAAGACTCTGACCTCGAGCAGTTGGCCGTGGCGCTTAAGCGCCATTGCGACGATCCCCGACTGGTAGCGGTTGGCGAAATCGGGCTCGATCATTTTGTCCCAGGGCTCGACCCAGTCCGTCAGCAACGTTTTTTTGAGGCCCAACTGCGCCTCGCCGGGGAGTTTGGATTGCCCGCCATCTTGCACGTGCGGAGGGCGCAGGATTCGATCCTCGGGTGCCTGCGTCGGTACCCCGTGTGCGGCGGTATTGCCCATGCATTTAACGGAAGCCTGCAGCAAGCCATGGCCTATCGTGACTTGGGATTCGCGCTCGGGATGGGGGGGGCGATGACCGACCCGCGGGCGCTTCGGATCCGCAGGCTTGCAACGCAGATGGCCTTAGAGGACCTCGTGCTGGAGACCGATGCACCGGATATTTCGCCGATTTGGCGGCGAGGGGAACGTAATTCGTCCGTGGAGTTGCCACAGATTGCGGCGACGCTGGCGGCCTTGCGAGCGAGTCCGTTGGAGATGGTCATCGCGGCGACCGGGCGCACAGCGATGCGCGTGTTGCCGAAATTTGAGCGAGTGTTGGTGGCGGCTAGCCCTTAGGCTGATTGCGCGCGAGCTTGAGGTGGGCAAGGATGGGGCATGCCTCCGATGCTCAACGCGATCGCCTGGATGGTGGGACACTTCGCAGTCCATCAACTGGCCCGCCTGCCGCCGATCGGGGTCTGGGTTGGTTGTCTGCTCGGCGGGTTGCTCGCATTTTCGTTGCGTGTTCCGAATCTCGGCGCAAAGATGCATCGCGCCGGCGCCTGGGCGGCTCTGGTTGGTTGGCTGCTGATCGGGGTCGCGTCGGCTGGGTGGCGGGCCCAGTTGGCCTTGGACGAGCGGCTGCCCGAGGCCCTGAATGACCGGGATTTGCGGGTCGAGGGCGAGATCGTAGGCCTTCCGCAACTAGGCCCCCTGAGTCGGCGGTTTCATCTGCGCCCCCATACTGCGTTCGATGTTGAGGCCGGGCGTCCAGTCGCCCTGTCGACTGAGGTGGCGCTGTCCTGGACTGCCAAACCGCGTCAAATTTGGCCAGCTGAACCCAAACCGGGCGAGATTTGGCGTTTTACGGTCCATCTGCGCGCGCCCCATTCGTTGGCTAACCCGGGGCTGTTCGATGCGGAACTGAGGGCGCTCGAGGATGGCGTTGGCGCGACGGGTTCGATTAGGGCCGGTGAACGGATCGAGTCAGGGCCGTTGTCCTGGCGCGGCGCCGTCGATGGGGTGCGGGATCGATTGCGGCGGGTGATGAGAGAGGCCGCCAGTGCCGGACCGGAAGATCCGGCGCAGTCCGAACAACGCGCGCGCTCCGCCGCGATTTTGATCGCCCTGGCGGTTGGCGACCAGAATGCAATTCCGCCCCAAGACTGGTTACTTTTTCAACGAACGGGCGTTTCGCATCTCATGTCCATTTCGGGGATGCATGTGACGATGCTGGCGGCGTTGGGAGGGTGGGCCATGAAGCGGCTGCTCGACTGGCCATGGCTGGCCGTTCTTGTTTTTCGGTGGATATCACGGCGCACCGCGGTAAGAGTCGCCGCTGTGTTGACGGCATTCGCGTACGCCCAACTGGCCGGGTGGGGTTTGCCAGCCCAGCGAACGTTCTGGATGCTGGCGGCAGCCGCGTTGGCAGGATCGATCGGGCGCAGCCGGGCGACTGCCGACGTACTGGCGGTGGCCGGTGCGGTCGTGGTTCTCCTCGACCCTTGGGCCGTATTGTCGACCGGCTTCTGGTTGTCATTTTGCGCCGTGGCAACGCTCATCTGGGCGGGGCAGTCATTGCCTAGCTTGCCGGCCGAACGCGAGCGCGGCCAGGACCAGCGCGCGACATTGCGCCTGTCGTGGGGTGATCGACTTCGGCCGACGCTACACGCGGGCGCGGTTGCACAGGCCGCGGCGACTCTGGCGCTGGCGCCCCTTTCGGTCTGGTTCTTTTCATCATTTTCGGTGATTGGGCCGCTGGCCAACCTTTTTGCTATTCCGGTCGTTACGTTTCTGATGACGCCTGCGGCCCTGGTCGGTGCTGCGCTCGCCATGGGTTCTGGCCAGTTGGCCGGCGTTGTTCTAAGGCCGGCGGTCTGGTTAACGGAGCGCTTGTTGGAGGTGCTTGAACCGATGGCGGCCTGGCCGCTTTCGACGGTTGTCATTGCTCAGCCCTCGATGACTTTGCTCTTGCTGGCAGCGCTCGGGGGCGCGTGGATCTTTGCACCCCGAGCCGTTCCGGCCCGGTGGCTTGGGCTTTTACTGTTGATGCCTTCAATGGTTGTTCAGCGTGATCGGCCAACGGTCGGCGTCGTCTGGTTGACGGCCTATGACGTGGGGCAGGGCAGTGCCTTGTTGGTCGAGACCGCGACAAACACGTTGCTCTACGACACAGGTCCCCGGATGGGGCCTGCGATGGACGCTGGGTCTCGGGTGCTCGTGCCCTCCTTGCGTGCACGTGGCATCGATCGCCTCGACAAGCTAATGATTTCGCATGCCGATGAGGATCATATTGGCGGTGCTGCGACGGTCTTGCGTGACCTGGATGTCGCGCAGACTTTGGCATCGCTGCCCCTCGATCACCCGATGCAATCCCGCGTTCAACCTTGCCACGAGGGCCTAACCTGGGTGGTCGACGACGTGCGATTCGATGTGCTCCATCCATTTGATCCACCGGCTCCCAGGCCTGCGCGTGCAGCCGGATCGGCGACCAATGCCATGAGTTGTGTCTTGGCTGTCACGGCGCCTGGCGGACGGGTATTGTTGACCGGCGACCTTGAGGCGCCGCAGGAGCGCGCACTACTTGATCGCCTGGGGCCCGAGGGTCTGCGGGCAGACATTCTGGTCGTGCCCCACCATGGCAGCAAGACCTCATCGACTCCTGAATTTTTGGCAGCGGTCGCGCCCCAGCAGGCCGTGTTTCAGTTGGGATGGCATAACCATTACCGCCATCCGCACCCCATGGTGTTGGAACGTTACGACCAGGCGTCTATTCCGATCTTGAGAACGGATCGGGATGGTGCGATTCGCATCGCGCTGCAGCTTGGACAACCGCCGCAGATTTCAAAGTTTCGGGTTGATGAGGCCCGCTATTGGCGGGTGTCTCAGCCCTGGCGGGCGCCGGATCGACTACCATCGGATCCGCTTCCAGATTGATGCCCGAAAAGGATCCGAGATGAATTCTGCTCTGCAGCCCCAAATCCAGCATCTAACCTGCGCTCACCCAGGTGGCCTCCACAAGATCGCTTATCGGGAATGGTTCGACGCATCGACTGGGCCCAAAGAGGCTGCCCGGGTCGTGGTTTGTGTCCATGGCCTGACGCGTCGAGCCACTGATTTCGATACGCTGGCCCGCAGGATGGCCGGTCGCGGGTGGCGGGTGGTGTGTCCGGACATGATCGGACGTGGCGATTCGGATTGGATGACCCACCCGATGTTTTACGACGTTCCGCAGTACGTTGCGGATTGTGTGACCCTCGTTGCGCGGCGTGGGGTCGAGTCCGTTGACTGGGTCGGCACCTCAATGGGCGGACTGAGCGGCATGACCTATGCGGCGCTCTCAGGCAATCCGATCCGGCGGATGGTTCTCAATGACATTGGGCCCAAACTCGAATGGGCCGGGCTTTCGACGATTGCCACGTACGTTGGTTCGGTACCAGTTTTTACGGAGTATGCAGAGGCCGCCAGCTGGTTACGCGGCCGAATGGGTGGGTTCGGTCCGCACGACGAGGCCGGCTGGGAACAGCTCATTCGACCCTACTTCAAGGTGTTGCCCGATGGGGGCTTCACCCCGCATTACGATCCCGCGATTGCGATCCCGTTCAAGGCCCTGGCGCAGGGTGGCGAATCGGGGGGCGGATCGGGGGGCGAATCGAGTGGCAAACCTGGGGGAGGATCCGAGGCGTTTTCAATGTGGCCGCTTTGGGATGCGATCAGCTCCAACACACTGGTGCTGCGCGGGTCTCTGTCGGAACTCCTTTCAATCGAAACCTGTGAAGGGATGAAGGTCCGTGGCCCGAAGGCCCGGGTGATCGAAATTGCGGGCGTCGGGCATGCGCCGTCCTTGATTGCGCCAGAGCAGACCGACCCTATTCTTGAATTTTTCTCGGAGCAATAACGATCATGAGTAATACGATTACCCGGCTTCATGTCGGACCCAGGATGTCCGAAGCGGCCGTTTACGGTGGACTTTGTTTTCTCGCTGGTCAGGTTGCTGCAGACCCGACCCAGGACACCGCAGGTCAGACAAAGCAGGTGTTGGCAGATATTGATCGGTTGCTGGGTGAAGCCGGAACCGATCGGACGCGCATCGTTTCGACGACTATTTATCTGCGCGATATTGCCGATTTCGCGGCGATGAATTCGGTTTGGGATGCGTGGGTACCAGCCGGACAGACACCGCCGCGTGCGACCGTTCAGGCGGTGCTGGCTCGACCCGAATACCGGGTCGAGATTCAGGTGGTCGCTGCAGTCTGAGTCCGGGGCTCAGTTTGGACTGAGCCTTAACGCCAGCCGGCACGGTCGATCAGGCGTTGGGCGGTCCCCTGCGCCTGGCCGATTCGTTCAACTGATAGTGCGTCTTGTTTGAACGTCCCAAGGGCTTCGAGCTCGGGGTTGTTCAGAGCTGCTCCGACGACAACTGGCCATTCGTTGTTGCCCTCGGCGAAGAAGCTCTGCGCGGCATCGCTTGCCAGGTATTCAAGAAAACGAACAGCCGCGTCGCGGTGTGGCGCAAAGCGGGCAATTCCGCCGCCGGCAATATTGACGTGGGTGCCGCGGGTTGCTTGATTGGGCCAGACGATGCCGAGCTTCTGGGCACTCTCGCGTTCGCTCGAATCTTTGGAGCGCAGCATGCGCACAAAGTAGTAGCTGTTCGTGAGTGCGATCGCACATTCTCCCGACGCCACGCCCTTGATCTGATCTGTATCGCCGCCGCGCGGTACCCGGGCCAGATTTGCTACGACCCCACGGGCCCAGGTTTCAGTGGCGGTCTCACCCTGGTGTTCGATCATGGCGCCAATCAGCGACAACATGTACGGGTGGCTCGCTGAACGAACGCAGATCTGACCCTTGAACGCCGGGTTGGCGAGATCTTCGTAGCGGGTGAGTTGGTCGGGGCTGATTTTTGATTTGTCATAGACGATCATCCGGGCGCGTCTTGAGAAGCCGAACCACTCGCTGCCTTTCCCGGTATCGCGACTGCGCAATTCCACCGGAATGCGCCGCTCGAGCGTTGCCGATTGCAGCGGCTGGAACAAGCCCTCGGATTGCGCTTTCCAGAGCCGTGATGCGTCGGTGAGCAGAATGATGTCGGCAGGGCTGTTGGCGCCCTCGCTGCGTAGCCGTGCGAGCAGCGCTTCGTCACCCGCTTCGATTCGCTGGACTCGAATTCCGGTGGCTTTGGTGAAGTTGTTGTAGAGCGCCTCATCCGTCTGGTAGTGGCGCGCGGAGTAAAGGTTAAGCACCGGATTGAGGACCACGCTCTGAGCTTGAGCGGTTTGTGCGGCCAGAAGGCTCTGCAAGGCGGCGAGAAGCAGGAACGAAAAGATGCGGATCATGGTGTCGAATCGATCAGTGTTTGAACGAGAAAATCTTAACGCGAATCATTCTCATTCGCAAGTCAACCCTAAGCCAATCGCAGCTTGCCCAAGTACACCTTCGCGTAGCGCGCTCGACTCGTTAGAATTCGCAAATGCATTCGGATTCCCCGCACCTTTTGCGCCGCCGTCTGGGCGGCGGGCTCGCTTCGGCTACCGCTTTATGGCTCGCTGGCTGTGCAACCGGCCCAAATACGGGGGGTGGGCCTGGCGGTGGGCCACTCGTTCCCGTGTCCCCACCGGTCCGTCCGCGGATTGGTCTGGCTCTTGGCGGCGGCGCGGCGCGCGGGTTTGCGCATATCGGGGTGATTGCTGCGCTCGAGGAGGCTCGCATCGTGCCGGACCTCATTGTGGGGACGAGTGCGGGCAGTTTGGTCGGTGCCCTCTATGCAAGCGGCATGGATGCGGCGCAATTGAAGAAGATCGCGCTTAACACCGAAGAGTCCACCTTTGGAGAGTGGTCGATCACGAGCCGGGCGCTCTTGCGCGGCCGGCGGATTCAGGACTTCGTCAATCGTTCCGTTGGCGGTCGGTTGATTCAGAACTTGCCGCGCAAATTCGCTGCGACCGCCACGGATCTGAATGACGGGCGCCTGCTGGTCATGACCACGGGGGACGTGGGTTTGGCCGTTCGTGCATCAGCCGCCGTCCCGATGGTGTTTGATCCGGTCACGATCGATGGCCGTGAATATGTCGATGGTGGCTTGGCCTCTCCGGTTCCGGTGCGCGCGTGTCGACGTTTGGGCGCCCAATTTGTGATTGGGGTGGACATTTCAACCCAGGCCAATTCGCAGCGCACCGAATCCTTGCCCGACGTCTTGATGCAAACCTTTACGATCATGGGGCAACACTTGGCGGCCGCTGAACTTCGCGAGGCCGATGTGGTGATCCGACCGGCGATGGGTGATCGGTCCTCGATCGATTTTCGGGGGCGCGAGGCGGTCATCGCTGAGGGCGAGCGCTCGGCCCGTGCCCGCGTGCCGGAGATGCTGGCAAGTATCGCGAATTGGAACGGGGTAAAAAAAGAAGGGGGCAGTCCATGAGCTATCCGGAACTTCATGCCCGGTCGCTTGCCGATCCGGATACCTTTTGGCGTGCTGAGGCCCGCCGGATTGAATGGCATCGACCGTTTGAGACGGTCTGTGACCAGTCGCGTTTGCCATCGGTGCGCTGGTTTGTCGGCGGCGAAACCAATTTGTGTCACAACGCGGTCGATCGGCATCTGGCGTCGCAGGCGGACCAGCCTGCGCTGATCTGGGTCTCGACCGAGGTGGATCAGGAGAAGTCCTTCACCTTTGGCCAGTTGCACCTTGAAGTCCAGCGGATGGCTGCGATATTTCTCGCGCATGGCGTCGGCCGAGGCGATCGGGTTTTGATCTATCTGCCAATGATTCCGGAAGCGGTCTTCGCGATGCTCGCCTGCGCCCGGATCGGTGCGATCCATTCAGTGGTGTTTGGCGGGTTTGCCTCGCACGCATTGGCAAGCCGTATCGATGATGGCGCCCCCAAGCTGGTCGTGAGCGCAGATGCGGGTGCCCGCGGCGGTCGCATGATTCCTTATAAAGGCTTGCTGGACGAGGCAATTTCACTCGCGCGCTGCAAACCCGAACATGTCTTGATGGTCGACCTGGGTCGGGTGCCTTTTGATCCGATCCCAGGGCGCGATCTCGATTATGCGACCGAGCGCGAGCGGGTGTTGGATGTTCAGGTACCGGTGACCTGGCTTGAGTCGAATGAGATCAGTTACATCCTCTACACCTCAGGCACGACAGGGAAGCCCAAAGGGGTGCAGCGCGATGTGGGTGGTTACGCAGTCGCTCTGGCCCATTCGATGGCCAATGTCTTTCAGGGAGAACCCGGCCAAACGTATTTTTCGACGAGCGACATTGGGTGGGTCGTCGGGCATTCGTACACCGTTTATGGCCCCCTTCTGGCGGGGATGGCAACGATTTTGTACGAGGGCTTGCCGACCCGGCCTGATGGTGCAATTTTTTGGAAGCTGGTTGAACAGTACCGCGTCTCTGCGATGTTCTCGTCACCG
>CAIPGD010000013.1 GCA_903864485.1 uncultured bacterium
GACTGGATGCTGTTGGTGCCTTCATAAATCATATTGATTCTGGCATCGCGAACGTATTGCTCGACCCCCCACTCCCGAATATAGCCATGCCCACCAAAGACCTGGAGCGCGAGATTGGTGCAGGTAAATCCGTTATCGGTAATGAACGCCTTGATCACGGGCGTCATGATCGCAAGTGCGTCGTCAGCATCCTGGCGTGCTTGGGCATCGGGGTGAGACAGATGAGTGTCGAGCAACTGTGCGCCCCACATTGCAAGCGCCCGACTCGACTCGGTCCAGGCGCGGATGGTCAGCAACATGCGCCGCACATCCGCATGCACGAGAATCGGATCAGCAGGCTGATGGGCGGCCTTAACCCCCGTCAGGCTGCGCCCTTGGGCGCGATCTTTCGCATACGCCACTGCATTCTGATAAGCCACTTCCATCAGCCCCAGCGACTGGATACCAACGCCAAGGCGGGCACCATTCATCATGACAAACATCGCGGGGAGCCCGCGATTGGGTTCACCCACCAACCAGCCGGTTGCGCCATCAAAATCCATCACGCAGGTCGCGTTGCCGTGAATCCCCATCTTCTCTTCGATGCGGGCAGCCTTGAGGGCGTTGCGCGGGCCGGCGGTGGCGGTGGCGCCTTCGCCTTGTGGCAAGAATTTGGGCACCACAAAGAGCGAGATCCCCCGGGTACCCGCAGGCGCATCGGGCAGTCGAGCCAACACCAGATGCACAATATTCTGGGTCAGATCATGCTCGCCGGAAGAAATAAAAATCTTGGTGCCCGTGATTCGGTAGCTGCCATCGGCCGCGGGCTCGGCGCGCGTACGCAACAGACCCAGGTCGGTCCCGCAATGGGGTTCGGTCAGGCACATCGTGCCACTCCATTCGCCCGACACCAGCTTGGGCAGGTACGTAGCCTTTTGCTGCGCGCTTCCATGCGCATGGAGGCAGGAGTAGGCGCCAATCGTGAGCCCGGGGTACATGGCCCAGGATTGACTGGCTGAATTGAGCATCTCATTCATCGTCGAACCGATGATCGCAGGCAGCCCCTGGCCGCCATATTGCGGATCGGCCGAGAGCGCCGGCCATCCGGCTGCCTGAAACTGATCCCACGCCTCTTTAAACCCCGGCGGGGTCTTGACGGCGCCCGTGACCGGATCATGCTGGCAACCCACTTCATCGCCCGCGTGATTGACCGGCTGGAGGACTTCTGAACAAAAACGTCCGCCCTCTTCAAGCACTTGTTCAATCAAGGCACGATCGGTCGACGCGTGCGCAGGCAACGTGGCGAGATGGGCCTCGGTATCGAGCAGTTCGAAAAGGACGAATTGTTGGTCTCGCAGGGGAGCATGGTATTGGGGCATCGCGTTAATTCCTGAATTAATAAATTAAATAATGATTAAAGTAATTATGAAAAATATCGAATAATCAAAAAACGGGTTCGGGCGCAAACGAGCGCATCAAGCGGTCGAACGCCCGATAGGCGCGCTCGGCTGATCCGCTGGAGCGCAATAGGCGCCCATCGTGATGCAGCGTCAGGATGATTCCGTGCAGCTCAAACACCACTTGCTCGGGATCGGTCGAATGCTCCAACTGGCCCGACTCGATCGACTGCGAGACCGCCCGCACCAATTCGCGTTGCCAGCCGCGCACCATGCGGACCAGCACATCACGCACGGGTCCTGAGCGGTCGTCGTACTCGGCGGCGCCGGAAATAAAAATGCACCCATGCGGCGCGGTATAGAGGGTGCGCGCGACCCAAGCCTCAAAAATCGCCCTCAGACGCTCGAGGCCCCGCGGCCGGGCCAGTGCGGGCCGCAAAACGTCCGCAATAAAACGGGCTTCATGGGCCTCGAGGACCATGATCTGCAACTCCTCGCGCGAACCGAAATGGGCAAATACGCCACTTTTGGACATTTGCCGATGCTCGGCCAACTGCCCAATCGTCAGCCCCTCAAGGCCCTGTTGCGCAGCAATCTGCAGGGCCGCATCGACGATACCCGCACGGGTTTGTTCCCCTTTACCCAAGCTGAACCTCCTATTTCAATCTCTTGAACATTGAGGGAAAAAATACGAACGGTCGTACTATTTTTGAATTTGGCCGCGCTGTCAAGCCCAGCCCCTCGCCGGCGATCCGATCAGGCGCCGACAATCCATCCTTCGAGTGGATCCATGTTGGCCGGCAAACCCCAATTCGCCTCCCGTCGGGTCAGGGCCCAAGCGGCCAGAACCAGGGCCAGGACGGCATCAAGCTGATCAGCGCCCGGCTCGTCAACGAGTTGTTCGCGCATTCCCAGGGGCAAGACAACGCAGCGACCGTCAAAACCGTAATCACCTCGCTCGAGCGACGCCACGATCGCTTCACGAGCGGCCCGGCGCGGCCCCGTCGCCCCCTGCGCGGCGTCGCTCTTGTAGGACTGCTTACCGACACAGGCACGTGCGACCAGCGCCGGGTAGGCTTCGAGGGCAATCCGACCCGGGTCGCCAGCCTGCAACCCTGGCAGCGTTAC
>CAIPGD010000014.1 GCA_903864485.1 uncultured bacterium
AAAGCCCGCGCCATCGACCGCGCCGAGTGCCACCATCGGTTGTTCGGCCAGAATCTGGTCACCTAATTTGACCCGCACGGTGCCGATTCGCTGACCGCGGGCGATGGGGGCGAGCAGCGGTTGCAGGCGTTCGATCTCGGCACGGACCTGATCGGCCTGGCCCTTGGGCACGCTGACGGTAATTTCGCGCTCGAACCCGCCCGTCACGCTGGAACTGCTTCCTTTCCAGACCTCATACGTGCCGGCGGCTTTGCCTGACGTGAAAAGCCGAACCGCGTCAAAACTTTGAAACCCCCAGTTCAGCAACTTCTGGCTCTCAACGATGCGGGCCGATTCACTGGGCGCTCCGATGACGACGGTCAGAAGCCTGCGCGAAAACCCACCGGGCTGCTGCTCCCGTTTGGCCGAGGCAATCAGGCACCAACCAGCAGCATCGGTGTGCCCCGTTTTCAGTCCGTCAACGGTCGGGTCGAGCGTGAGCAAGCGGTTGCGGTTGGGCTGACGGATCCCGTTGTAGGCATATTCCCGTTTGGCGTAATAGGCGTAAAACTGCGGGAAATCCTCAATCAGACGCGTGGCCAATCGGGCCAGATCGGCGGCGGTGCTGTAGTGCTGGGGGTCGGGCAAGCCGGTGGCATTTCGAAACGAAGAAGCGGTCATGCCCAAGCGCTGGGCCTCGCGATTCATCCGTTGCGCAAAGACCGCTTCGCTCCCGGCGACGGCTTCCGCGAGAGCAATTGAGGCATCGTTCCCGGATTGCACAATCATGCCGTTCAGCAACTCCTCCACGCTGGCCGGTTTGTTGGGCTCGATAAACATTCGAGAACCAATCGCTTTCCAGGCCGCTTCGGATACCGGGGGTCGGTAGTCCAGTTTGAGCGTCCCGTCCCGAATCGCCGCGAAGCTCAAATAGGCCGTGAGCAATTTAGTCAAGGACGCAGGGTCGACCCGCTGATCGGCCGATTCAGCGGCCAGGACCTGACCCGAGGCCACATCCAGCACGAGCCAGGACTTGGCTGCGATTGGCGGAACCGGGGCGCCCGCGGGGAGTGGGGCTAAGCTCGCGGGTACCGCTGCAACGAGCAAAATCAGCGAAACCAGGAGGCGAATAGGATTCCAGCGCATAGGGTCGAGATTATAGGCCGGGCTCGGGCTGGCCCCAGGCTTGGCGAACGAGGCGCTTGATGAGGGTTAATTTGCGGTGGAAAAAGTGATCGGCTCCGGGAATCACCACGACCGGCAGTTCCTGTGGGCGGGCCCAGTCAAAGACGGTACTCAGGGGGACGACCTCGTCGTTTTCACCATGAATCACCAGCGTATCGACCGGTACGGGGTCGACAGTCCATTTCGAGGTTGCGGTGCCCACCAGGATCAGTCGATATGCCGGCCGATGTGCAGCAGCCAATCGAGTGGCCAAGCGGGTCACAACCATCGAACCAAAGGAAAATCCCGCCAGGACAATGGGTTGTTCGGTCAGCTTGCCCTGTTCGGCACAGGTGTTTTGGGCCTGGTCGAGCACGGCGGCGAGGTCATCGACCTCGCCCTGCCCATCGTCGTGAACGCCTTCGGATTCGCGCACTCCACGAAAATCGGGTAACCAGACGGTGTAGCCCAGCGCATGCAAGGTACGCCCGAGGGTCTGAACCACTTTATTGTCGCGGTGGCCGCCAAAGAGTGGATGGGGGTGGGCGACGATTGCGATGCCAGCGCCCGGTTCTGCCGCTTCATCGACCGTACAGTCAATCCGGCCGGCCGGGCCGGCCACCGCGACCCGGCGCGAGTTTGGTGTCATCCGTCGACCCGAAGGCGTTCGACGACGATGCCCTGTCGCAAGTGCGAGTCAATAATCTCGTCGATATCGTGTTGATCGATAAAGGTGTACCAAACCGCTTCCGGGTAAACCACACAGACCGGGCCGGCGTCACATCTATCGAGGCATCCGGCTTGATTAATCCGGACCTTGCCGGGGCCCGCGAGACCGAGTGCCTTAACCCGGGTTTTGGCGTACTGCCACATGGCCTTGCTGCCGCGATCGGCACAGCACGCGCGACCATCGTCGCGTTGATTGAGGCAAAAAAACACGTGGCGCTGAAAATGGCTCATTGGGCGCTCGCTCGTCGACAACTGGGACCTGGAATCATAAACGCCTGCGTAGGCCCCAGACCAGGACCAGCGCGGGCCAGAGGCTGGCGGTCCCGTGTTGAAATCCCGCGACATTTCGCCATGACCCCGTCGACCACGCCATCGCTGCAGAATTTTGAAAGGCCAATTCGGGTTTGATGGGTCCAGTGACAAGAAGGGTTAAGACCGCGGCGACCAGGGCGCGCCGACG
>CAIPGD010000015.1 GCA_903864485.1 uncultured bacterium
CCCCGCGATGGGTACCGCGAGGGACAACGCCGCGCTAGACGCCCATGCAGCGAGAACACGGACACATTTGGGGTGGCTGTGGCGGAAAATCTGCAAGGGCATGGTGTCAGCGTTATTTGGTCAGACTGGGCGCCGGGACCGATCAGGGGTAGACCAGGTCGGCACGACGGTTTTCGGCAAAAGAAGCCTCGTCCTGGGCCGAGGTCCGGGGCTTTTCTTCACCCAAACTGACCGCTTCGACTTGAGCATCCGGTACGCCCATTGCGGTCAACGAACGACGCACGGCTTCAGCGCGCTTTTGACCCAGGGCAAGGTTGTATTCGCGGCTGCCGCGTTCGTCGGTATTGCCCTGAACAATGACGCGACGGCTGCGTTCGCTGGTCAGGAACCGGGCGTGCGCGTCAATGGTCGCGCGATATTCATCGCGCACTGCGTAACTGTCGTAATCAAAGTAGATGCTGCGTTTGGCCAGGGGGCTGTTGGGATCGGCCAGCGGATCGCGGTTGCCGGCGGCGGCACCCGCCATGCCAGCTGCACCGCCGGCGCCACCAGCCCCTCCAGCGCCACCCGCACCAGAGCGTCCATCAAGGCCGCGTCCATCGAGACCGGCCTGACCAGCCGCGCCAGCTCGTGCTGCGGCATCCGCTGCTGCCATGCTGGCTGCATCACGCGACTCGACGGGTGCGCCTTCGTCCAGTTTCACGGTGGATTTGCAGGCGACCAATCCGGTCACCAAAAGCGCGGTGAAACCGATCCGCGCCAGATTGCGGGCGACTGAGGGCGCGGTTGATTGACCAGTTGTGGGTTCAGCCGAAGCAGTGAGTTGGGACTGGATCATTGTTAGGTCTCCTTGGAATTCAGTGTTCAAAATCGGGGGGCAGGTCAGTGGTTTAGTTCGGGGCGTTCTGTGCCTCAGTTCGGGGCTGGGCCCCACGCGGGCTCGCGCACATCGGACGCGGGGCTCGAGAGCCGCTGCCGAATTCGGCCGTCTGCAGTGACGGCAATAAGCGATTCGCGTCCACCGTTCACAGTTGAGTAGAGGATCCAGCGGCTGTTCGGTGAAAAACTGGGAGATTCGTCGCGTCCACCGTCCGAAACGACTGTTTCGCGGCTGGACGACAAATCCCGCACGACCACCAGAAAGCGACCATCCCGACGCGATACGTACGATAAAAGGCGGCCATCCGGACTAGGCCTCGGGGTTACATTGTAAGTCCCCCCGAACGTCACCCGCTGCGTTTCACCCGAGGAAAGAACCACCCGATAGATCTGTGGCGAACCGCCACGATCGGAGGTAAACCAGATCGACTGGCCGTCCGAAGAGAACGCGGGCTCGGTGTCGATCGAGGACGATCGAGTGATTCGACGCAAATTATTGCCGTCAAGACCGATCTGATAGATCTGTGACAACCCGTCTGTCGTCAGAACAACCGCCAGTGAGCGACCGTCCGGGGCCCAGGCCGGCGCACTGTTACTGCCCTTGAAGTCAGCGACCTTAATTCGCTTTTGTGTATCGAGTTCCTGGACATAGACCACAGGCTTGCGGCTCTCGAACGACACATAGGCCAAACGACTTCCGTCCGGCGACCAGCGCGGCGAAATGATGGGTTCGGCCGAGGTCAATGCGGTCTGAACGTTTTCGCCATCCCAGTCGGCGATATTGAGTCGGTATCGTCCCGACTCCTTGCTGACAAAGGCGATTCGGGTCGAGAAGTTTCCTTTTTCGCCAGTCAGTCGTTCGTAAATCTGGTCCGATATGCGATGACCGACCGTTCGGAGGAATGGAGCGCCCGCCTCGAAAGCAGATCCCACGACGGCTTTG
The DNA here is from genome assembly GCA_903864485.1 of uncultured bacterium. Taxonomy (GTDB): domain Bacteria; phylum Pseudomonadota; class Gammaproteobacteria; order Burkholderiales; family Burkholderiaceae_E; genus RFPW01. The sequence goes on from CAIPGD010000015.1 coordinate 1,823, forward strand.
CTTTCGGCGGTATCGTAGAGTCGGAATCGGACATCGAAGCTTTGATTGGCGAGTCTAACTGCCGACCCGCCGACCACCGCATCCGCGCCGCGAGCGCGAAGTCCAGCCCAATCGGGGGTCGCTGTGTCCGACATTGGGCCAATTGGTGCAATCAAGCGGAAGGCGCCGCTGCGCTCAAGATCTGAGCGGACAACGGCCGAGATGTCGATGGGCACCTTAGGATCAGCGATAAACGGCGCGATCGAGATTGGGATCTGTGAGCCCCCAACACCCGACACGTCGATGCGCATCTGCGCGTGGGACTCGCTGTAGCAAGCGGTCACACCGATCGCTAAAGAAATGCTCAGAGAGACGCCAATCGCCCGTGCAACGGTGCTCCAAAAGCCGGGCTTGGCGAGCATTCTCAGGGCAGAGGGGAAAGGTAGAGCAACCGCCACATCAGTACTAGAAGTGAGAAGCGCACAGTATAGCCGCCCCATCCTAGTGCCCTTTGAGGTTGAGCACTGAATTTGTTCGCGCCATTCTGCTCATTCAGTCATTCGGGCGGGAGGTTAATTCGAAACTCGCTGGGCATTGCCCGCCTGGGAATCGAGGGAACGGGTTGGTTTTGCGAACCGCACGCTCTGCGGCCTGATCCCAGCTCGGAACCCCGCTCGAATTGATTCGATCGACCCGAACTAGCGCGCAATCGGGGGATAGCGCGACTCGGAATACCACCTGCGGATTGCCAACCATGTCCGGGGGCGCGGCGAAGGTCGTGTTTTCACGAATCGCGGATTTGACGCGCCCGGCCCATTCGGCATTTCGGTTGCTCGAACCGCCTCCGCCTGATGCGCCGGCGGAACTCCCGCCCGAAGAGGATCTCGATCCTTCACCAGCCTCCGCCTGTGAGCGCGCGATGTCTCGAGCAAAGTCACTTTTGCGCCGCTGTTCGGCGGCCTCGCGCTCCGCCTTGGCGCGCTCAACCCTCTCGCGTTCAACCCGCTCACGCTCGCTTCGGTCAGCCTTCTCCCGCTCCAGTCGCTCACGCTCCAACTTCTCCCGGTCCGCTTTTTCGCGTTCCAGTCGGTCGCGCTCAATGCGCTCACGTTCAGCCTTCTCGCGTTCGGCTTTTTCCCTCTCGAGCTTTTCTTTCTGGGCTCGGTCCCGGTCTGCCTTCTCCTTATCTGCCTTGGCACGCGCGGCCTTGTCCCGCTCGACTTTCTCCCGCTCGACTTTTTCGCGCGCGGCCTTTTCTTGCTCGGCTTTCTCGCGGTCAGCCTTCTCTCTGGCGGCCTTTTCTCGGGCTGCCCGCTCACGCTCGAGCGCGAGATCTGGTTTTGCCGGCGGTTTGATTTCCGCGGGCGCTTGCGGCGGGGGCGGCTTAACGGGTGCCGGCTTGGGTGGGGGCAGAGGAGGTGGCGTGACGACTGGCTTGACGGGTATCGGTATCGGCGCTGGCGTTGGCTTTGGGGGTGGCTCGGGTTCTGCA
>CAIPGD010000016.1 GCA_903864485.1 uncultured bacterium
CTGATAGGTGTAACGATGCAGCGGGCCATGGGTTTCGCGAGAAACCACTTCGACATCACCAAATTGCCGAGCGGCGTGTTCGATGACGCTCGACAGCAGCAGCGGTGGCTCTTGCATCAGGCCAAATTGAGTCATGGATGTCTCTCTCTCTTGTTCTGTCCGAACGGGGGGCGGATTGGGTTTGGACTCGATTCTATGCTCAATTCCGCGCGCGACCGATGCTGAGTGGATGCCGGGTTGATCCCGGGTTGATACAGGGTTTTTGGGTTGGTGCTAGGGTTCGAGCTGCACAAACCACGGATCAATCTGCTGATGACCTTCGATATCGTTCTTTTTGGCGCAACTGGATATACCGGTCGTCTCGTCGCCGAGAACCTGCAGTCCTTTAATACGGCTGCACAGCCACTGCGCTGGGCCATGGCGGGGCGCAGTCTCGAAAAGCTGAAGACTGTCCGGGCGGCCATCGGTGCGCCGGAGTCCCTGCCGCTGCTGGTTGCTGAGGCCACCGATGCGGTAGCGATCGGGGAGCTCGTCAGGCAGACCCGGCTGGTGATCACGACGGTCGGTCCTTATCAGCGTTACGGCGATGTACTGGTGGATGCATGCGCCCGGGAGGGAACAGATTATGTGGACCTGTGTGGTGAGTCGACCTGGATGGCCACCAAAGTCCGCCAACTGGGTGAAACCGCAAAACGTAGCGGTGCACGCATCGTCTTTTCCTGCGGGTTTGATTCGGTACCGTTCGATCTCGGCGTGGTCTTCTTGCAGACCGAGGCGCTCCGCCGATTCGGGCAACCGCTGACGGCGGTTCAGGGGGTGATGCGGGTCATGAAAGGGGGCTTCTCGGGTGGAACGATTGCGAGCGCGATGGCGACCATCGAGGCCAGTGAGCGCGATCCGCGACTCGCCGCGGCTATGCAGGATCCCTTCGCGCTCACGCCTGGCTTTGAGGGCCCGGTTCAGCCGGATGGTACGAGCGCTCAATTTCTGGATTCCATCGGGGTCTGGTCGGGACCGTTCGTCATGGCACCGATCAATACCAAGAACGTTCATCGGACCAATCACCTGCTTGATCACCTCTGGGGCAGGGACTTTACGTATGAGGAGCGCATGCAGGCCGGCAAGGGCGAGCAGGGCAGGCGCCGCGCGGTCAAGATGGCCCGTAATGCCCGCTGGCAAAATCGTCTGCTCGGCTTCCCACCCGTGAGATGGTGCTTACAGCGCTGGGTGCTACCCAAACCCGGAGAAGGTCCGACCGCGCAGCAGCGTGAGAGCGGGCACTTTGAAATTGTGTTTGTCGGTCAGGCGCAGAGCCTGCGCGCGGTCGTGACTGGAGATCGTGATCCAGGGTATGGCTCCACAGCCAGAATGCTTGCTCAAAGTGCCCTGTGCCTGCTGCACGAGGCAGATCGATCGGTGACAGCTGGCGGCGTCTGGACCCCCGGTGCAGCGATGGGCATGTTGCTCGTTCAACGCCTTCGCGAACATGCTGGATTGACGTTCGAGATTGAGTCGGCCGTTGTTTGATCCTGCCACTGCTTGATCCGGCCGCCGCTTTGTCTGACGGCGCTGTGTCCGATGGCTCTTTATGGCCGTGACCTATGAACGCGGATGGTGGCGCAGCTCAATCGCCAGAAAGATAAGCGCCAGCCCCAGGACGAAGTAGGTTCCGTAAGCGCCCGGCGGAGGGCTATCCAGGATCAGGGGCTTGAGTCGCCCAGCCAATATTCTGAGCAATTGTTCTAAAACGATGATTGCAAGCATCGCCGGTACCAGAAAGCGGTAGCGCAGGACGACTACCCACTGAAGACAGGCTAGTACCAGTTGACTTGCGCCCCACTGGCCGAAGAGCGCCACGATGTTGGGCCCGCCAGCCACATCCAGCGCAATGCCGGCGATGGTGTGGGCCCCGCCATCGGGAGCGAACAAGTGGACGAGACTGCGCGCGGTGCTCATCACAGTCGCCAAGGTCAGGAACCCCAGCGACCATTGCGATCCTGAGTAACGGTTTTCCATAGGGGGTAACAGTCGGTCAATCATCGATGGCACCGCTGCGCAGGAGATTTAGATCGATTGAGCAGGAACGCGTCAGTCCTGCAGGGATTCAACCAGGGCGATATACGCTTTTTTGGCATCATCCTGAGACATACCATGGTTCTCCGCCCAAGCCTTATGCTTGAACATGCCGATCATGTCGTCCGGTCCCTCTTCCGGCGCATCACCGACGCTGCCCTGTTTGAACAGCGCATAGAGTTTGAGCATCGTGGCATTGTCTGGGCGGTTGGACAGGGTCTTGGAGTTGGCAACGGCGCTCTGAAAATGTTGATCAAGATCGGACATGATGATTTCCTGTGGGATGGTTGGCGGGTCGAAAGAAAGGGATTCGGAATCAGGCCCCCAGACTTCGCTGTAGCCTTGACGTAGAACGCGGCGTCGGCAGCGTAAATCGAGTAAAGCTTCCAGGCCAGTCGATTGGAGTAACGCTCGCAACCGGGCGCTCTGTTCGGGCTCCAGGGCGCTGGCCGCGTCCTGAAACCGCTGCAGGAGCAACAGTCGATACGGCATGACCATGACATCGACTGAGAGACCACGCCACTGCATGGGCGTCACACCGATCGAACGAATGCCGGGTTTTTTGACACCGCTGGTGCCGGCCAAAAGCTCAGGCCGATCGGCCAG
>CAIPGD010000017.1 GCA_903864485.1 uncultured bacterium
AGCCCCTCTACACATCCAAAGACACCGAACATTTACCGTTCGCCGATACGTTGCCCGGGTTCGAGCCCTTTATTCGGGGACCTCAGGCCACGATGTATGCGGTGCGCCCTTGGACCATCCGTCAGTACGCGGGCTTTTCAACCGCGGAAGATAGCAACCGCTTTTACCGCAATGCGCTCGCGGCGGGCGGGCAGGGCGTCAGTGTGGCGTTCGATCTGGCAACCCATCGCGGTTACGACAGTGACCATCCCCGGGTCGTCGGTGATGTCGGCAAGGCGGGTGTGGCGATTGATTCCGTCGAGGACATGAAGATTCTGTTCGATGGCATCCCTCTGGACCGCGTTAGTGTCTCGATGACGATGAATGGCGCCGTGTTGCCAGTGCTTGCGGGCTACATCGTGGCGGCCGAAGAGCAGGGTGTAGATCAATCGGCGCTCAGTGGGACGATTCAGAACGATATTCTGAAAGAGTTCATGGTCCGCAATACCTATATTTATCCGCCCGAGCCGAGCATGCGGATTATTGGGGACATCATCGAGTACACGGCAAAATTCATGCCGAAATTTAACTCGATTTCGATCAGCGGGTATCACATGCAGGAGGCGGGGGCCAATCAGGCGCTCGAGCTTGCGTTTACCTTGGCCGACGGTCAGGAGTATGTGAAGACTGCGCTTGCAAAGGGCCTCAATGTCGACGATTTCGCGGGTCGCCTGAGCTTCTTCTGGGCCATCGGGATGAATTTCTATCTCGAGATTGCCAAGCTGCGCGCAGCGCGTTTGCTCTGGTGCCGAATCATGAAAGGGTTTGGGGCCAAGAGTCCGAAGAGCCTGATGTTGCGTACCCACTGTCAAACGTCGGGCTGGTCGTTGACTGAGCAGGATCCCTACAACAACGTGGTACGGACGACGATCGAGGCCATGGCTGCGGTGTTTGGCGGGACGCAGTCACTACACACGAATAGCTTCGATGAGGCGATTGCGTTGCCGACGGAGACCAGTTCCCGGATTGCTCGCAATACGCAGCTCATCCTGCAGGAAGAAACCCATATTTCCAACGTCATTGACCCGTGGGCGGGTAGTTATCTGATGGAGTCTCTGACCCAGGAGATGGCTGATAAGGCTTGGTCCATCATCGAAGAAGTGCAGGCACTGGGTGGGATGACCCGTGCGGTCGATAGTGGCTGGGCCAAACTGCGGATCGAAGCGAGCGCGGCGCAAAAGCAGGCTCGAATCGACAGCGGTCAGGATGTGATTGTCGGTGTCAATAAATACAAGCTGGCACAGCAGGATCAGGTCGACATCCTTGAGGTCGACAACGTTCGAGTGCGCGAAGGGCAGATCGCTCGACTGGCACAGATTCGGGCGACCCGCGATACGGCACGGGTTCAGACGGCACTCGACGCATTAACGGCGGCCGCTGAGTCGGGTCAGGGCAATCTGCTTTCGTTGAGTGTCGAGGCGATCCGACTAAGGGCGACGGTCGGCGAAGTCAGTGATGCACTTGAGAAGGTTTTCGGCCGACATCGTGCTGACATTCAGAAGGTGACGGGCGTTTATGCTGCTGCCTATGATTCGGCCGAGGGGTGGGAACAACTCAAGGTCGAGATCGACGCCTTTGCCAGCGAGCAGGGGCGTCGCCCGCGGGTGATGATCTCCAAACTAGGCCAGGACGGTCACGATCGGGGTGCCAAGGTCGTGGCCACGGCGTTTGCCGATTTGGGCTTTGACGTTGACATGGGGCCGTTGTTTCAAACTCCAGAAGAATGTGCGCGGCAGGCGATTGAGAATGATGTCCACGCGGTGGGCGTTTCAACACTGGCCGCGGGCCATAAAACCTTGGTGCCGGCGATCATCGACGAGCTCAAAAAACAGGGTGGGGACGGCATCATCGTGTTTGTGGGTGGTGTCATCCCCAAGCAGGACTACACATTTTTGTACGATTGCGGCGTCAAAGGCATCTACGGCCCCGGCACACCAATCCCCGCAAGCGCCAAAGATGTCCTTGAGCAGATTCGTAGCGCACTGGCCTGAAGTCCGGACGCCTGAATTCCGGTTGCCTGATGTTCTCTAAAAATTTTGCGCAGCATGAGTGAAGCGTTTGACGTTGTCGCGCTTTGCGATGCAATCGTGGAGGGAGGCAACCCCGGGGCCAACCCGGGGGCCGACCTGGGGAACAGCCCGACAGCCCACCCCGGCGCCCGGCAGCGACGGGCGATCTCCAAGGCGATCACGCTTCTGGAGTCGACACGGCCAGAACATCGGTTGTTAGCCGACACGCTTCTCAACACCTTGTTGCCGCGCGCAGGCAACGCCTTTCGGCTCGGGATCAGTGGCGTTCCGGGGGTGGGCAAGAGCACCTTCATTGAGGCGCTGGGCCTCTTCCTGATCGCCCAGGGGCAGCGGGTCGCGGTGCTCACGGTGGACCCCTCATCGAGTCTTTCAGGGGGGTCGATCCTGGGTGACAAGACGCGTATGGAAATGTTGTCGGTTCATCCGTCAGCTTATATCCGGCCCAGCCCGAGTAGCGGCAACCTTGGGGGCGTTGCCGAAAAGACGCGCGAATCGATGATGGTCTTCGAGGCCGCCGGATATGACGTGGTCATCGTTGAGACGGTGGGTGTGGGTCAGAGTGAGACCGCCGTCTCGAGCATGACCGACATGTTTGTCTTGATGCAGTTGCCCAACGCGGGCGATGAACTCCAAGCGATCAAGCGCGGCGTCATGGAACTCGCCGATCTTGTGGTTGTTAACAAGGCCGACCTCGACGTGGATGCGGCGACACGGGCACAGTCGCAAATAATGTCCTCGTTGCGCTTGTTCGGTATGCATGGTCATCCGGACCGGGCGCATCACGACCTGTCGATTTGGCAACCTACTGTTCTGCAGCTCAGTGCCTTAAAAGCCATCGGGATAAAGCCTTTCGCAGGCGCCGTGGCAATGGATCCGAGCGCTTCGGCAACGGATCCGAGTGCCTCGGCAACGGATGCCAGCGCCGCGGGTGGTCTCCGTGCGTTCTGGGCAGCGGTCCAAACCTTTCGCGAGTTGCAAACGCGAAATGGCCAGTTAGCAGTACGAAGAACGCAGCAGACCCAGGCCTGGATGTGGGAGCGCATTGAGGCCGGGCTGAAATCGCGCTTCAG
>CAIPGD010000018.1 GCA_903864485.1 uncultured bacterium
CGCCGCGGCGTCGGCCGCGTCGATTGCAGGGTCCGGCGGAGCACTCGAGCTGAGGCCAAATCCAGGTCGGTCAATCGAGATCAATCTCAAGCCAAATTCCGCTGCTAATGGATCGGCCGGGACGCATTCAAGGCGGGAACCCAGAAAACCGTGCAGATAGAACACGGGACGCCCATTGGCGGGGCCCGACTCCCGCACCGCTATCTTGCGACCATTCGATAAAACGACGCGACGTTCCAGCATGGGGTCTCCTAATCAGGGCAATGGATGATTCGCGCTCGTCTAGGATGGCGGTTCGAGTGAAATCAATTCGCGAAATTCGCGACAACTTGGATGTTTAAAGTGAACAAAACCATCATTCAGTGTGCCGGTGCTCCGGCCCCGGTCGGGACGTATTCGCAGGCGGTGGTGATCAACCCCTCGGCTGGGCGAATGGTTTGGGTATCTGGTCAGATCGGATTGGACCCGTCCACTGGGGCGTTGGTTGGAGATGATTTCGAGGCACAGGCCCGTCAGGTTTTCCGAAATCTCTCGGCAATTGCAGAGGCTGCCGGTGGTTCCTTAAGCGATGTCGTCAAGCTCACGCTCTTTCTGACCGATCTGAGCGAATTTGCCAAGGCGAACGCCATCATGGCGGAGTATTTTTCTGTGCCCTATCCGGCCCGCTCGGCGGTCGGCGTTGCATCGCTGCCCAAGGGGGCAGTGTTCGAGGCGGAAGCTGTCATGGTCTTGCATTCTTGACCTCATCGCGACCCGATCGCGGGCGTTTTGCCCGTCTTGGTCTGCATCGGGCCATTGATTTTGCTCTTCACTTACCCCTCCGATATGAAGACCTGACGCGGGTCATGCCAATCCGGGAATTGGCTCCCGGCATCTCGGTTCAGGTCCGAGGGATCGTGAGTTCAACGGACCCGGGTCCTCGTCGAGGTTCTAATCTGACCGTGCGCTTGTCTGACGAACAGGGCGAGATCGCCCTGCGGTTCTTACATGCTCAGCCCTGGATTCGGGCAATATTGCTCCCAGGGCGAACGATCCTTGCCCACGGTTTGGTGCGCGGGGGCCTCTTCGGTCTTGAAATGGTTCATCCGACCGTGCGGTCTGATGATGAAGGCGCGCCATTGCCCGACCGACTGATGCCGATATATCCCACCGTTGCTGGGATTGGTCAATCGGCACTGCGGACAGCGATCCGGAACGCTCTGCGAGAAGCTGACCTTGGGGAGACGATTCCGCCCGATCTGATCCGTGAACTCCGAATGCCGGGGTTCGCTGAGGCGATCAAATCCCTTCACACCCCATTGCCAGCCGATGCGCCGCCTGAGGGAGAAGAGGACGACCGTCAGAGTCCGCCATGGCGTCGAATCATTCTGGATGAACTCATTGCCCAACAACTCGCGCTGGCGCGCGCGCGGTCCGCGCGGGATCAGGTGGGCGCGGCGCCATTGCGCGACGATGCGATGGAGCGTCGGCTGTTGGCAAAGTTGCCGTTTCGACTAACCAGCGCTCAGGCCCGAGTCGTCGCTGAAATCGGCGGGGATCTCGGTGCATCGCGTGCCATGCACCGTTTGCTGCAAGGCGATGTCGGAAGCGGAAAAACGGTGGTGGCAGCGCTCGCCGCAGCCCGGGCGATCGGCAGCGGTTGGCAGGTGGCCTTGATGGCACCGACTGAAATTTTGGCTGAACAGCATTGGCTCAAGTTGCGTCCCTGGCTCGAACCTCTGGGAATCCGTGTGGCCTGGCTGACGGGTTCGCTACGTGGTGCGGAGAAGCGGGCTGTGCGGGCGGCGATCGCAAGCGGCGAAGTGGATCTGGCGATTGGCACCCA
>CAIPGD010000019.1 GCA_903864485.1 uncultured bacterium
GCCTGCAGCGATTCGACGAGGCGCTTATTCACACCAAAGACATCGGGATTAAACCCCACCGTGAGTAGCGCAGTGTGGAAGTTATAGATTCCAGATCCATCACCTGGGCCGCTGGTTTGTGCGCCGGGCGTGCTGCCGCTCTGGCTATTAGGGTTCCGGATGCGCAATGGGGCGTAGTTGGCCTGCACCGTTGGAAAAAAGTATCCGCGTTGGGCCGAGACATTTTCCTGGGCTGCGCGCAGGGCGGCATGGGCCGCGTCGATGCTTGGGTTGGCCGCGAGTGCGCGTTCAACGAGACGATTGAGTTCGGGTGATCCAAAGGCCGTCCACCAGTCCGATGGAATCTCGGCGCCCTGAACCAATCGCTGGCCATTCGGGCCCTGCGCATCCCCGTCGCCAGATTTCGAAGCAGCCCGGACGGAACTGCCGGACGCAAACGAAAGTGACTCAGGCAGTTTCGGCCGAAGGTAATCAGGCCCGATCGCACATCCACTTAGGAGGCACAGCGGGATCGCTAGCACTCCGATTAGTCCGAGCACTCGTTTAGGGTTCAATGCGATCACTGCGTTCAAAGAAGTCACCAAAAACCCGCAAGGCCACCGGCAGGACAAGAAGGGTAAAGACTGTGCCCGTGACAATACCGCCGACAATCACGCAGGCAAACGGGCGCTGGGTTTCACTGCCAATGCCCTGCGATAGAGCGGCGGGTAGTAGCCCCAACCCAGCCATCAGCGCGGTCATCAGAATTGGTCGCAGGCGCGAAACCGCACCGTCAAGAATCGCCGGCGTGGCCTTGGCGCCTTCGCGTACGCGCAGCAACACCTCTTCGGCCATGATGACGCCGTTCTGAACCGAAATCCCGGCGACCGCGATAAACCCGACGGCCGCCGAAACGGACAGATGAAGCCCCGCCAGGCCAAGTGCTGCGAATCCACCCACTAACGTAAAAGGCACCATCCCCAGCACCAGGATGGCAAGCCGTACCGATCGAAAGGCCCAGAACAGCAACGAGAAAATCAACAACACGGTGAGCGGGATGATGACCATCAGTCGCTCGGCTGCTCGTTGCGAATTTTCGAACTGACCTCCCCAGGTCAGGGAATATCCGGGGGGCAACTTGATTTTTTCGGCGACTTTGGCCTGGGCCTCTTCGACAAAACTCCCCTGATCGCGGCCGAGCAGGTTCATCTTGACGATCACAATCCGGGAGCCTGCCTCGCGCAGAATTCGCGATGCGCCTTGATGGACTTCGACTTTAGCCACTTCGCCCAATGAAATCGTGCCAGGACCATTGCCGACCTGTGTTCCGGGGATTTCTAACTGCAGGCTGGCGATGGCATCGATACTGTTGCGATTGGTGGGGTCTGCGCGAACGACGACCTCAAATCGTTTGTCACCCTCGTAAAAGCTCGTCACGGGGGCCCCGGACATGGCTTGGGTGACCAGCCGGTTTACATCGGTAACGCCGATCCCATACCGAGCGAGTCGCGACCGATCGGGTGTGACGACGATTTCAGACTGACCGCCGATCCGGGTCGCTTCAACGTCGGTCGCCCCCCGAATTTGTTGGATCACTTCGACGACGTCGTCGGCTTTCTCTTCGAGAATATCGAGGTTGTCGCCACTGATTTTCGCAACGATTTCGCCGCGAAAACCGGAAAGCGATTCTTCGACGTTGTCCTGAATGACCTGCGAGAAATTAGTTGTGATGCCTGGAATGACGTTCAGCGCATCGGACATGCTACTGACCAGCGCCTCTTTGCTGGCGAAGCGCCAGGTGTTGCGGGGTTTCAGGTCAACGAGATTCTCGAGATTATTAGGACCCTTCGGATCCGACCCGTCGTCAGGGCGACCGACCTGAGTGATGATGTGGTTGACCTCGGGGTAAGAGAGAATCTTGGCGCGGACCAGGCGCTCGATGTTTTTGGTCGTCTCGAGCGAAGCGGAGGTCGGCAACGTGATGGTGAGCCAGATGTTGCCTTCATCGAGCTTTGGCATAAATTCGCTTCCCAGACGCGCAGCCAGTCCGAATGCCACCACCACCGGAATCAGTGCAAGAAAAAGGGTCTTGCGGGCGTTGTGAATGGTGAGATCGAGCAGTTCACGGTAGCGGTTCTGTAACCAATCCAGCCAAGACTTGTGGGTCTCGGCGAGCGAGCGTTTTTGAACCACAAAAGCGAGTAGGGTCGGTAGCAGGGTAAAGGTCAGTAAGACCGCACCAAGCAAGGCGAAGGTCAGCGTGAGCGCAACCGGCGTGAAGATTTTTCCCTCGACACGCTGAAACGTAAAAATCGGCACAAAGGCCAGAATAATGATGGCTTTTGAGAAGAGCACCGGCGAAGCCATATCCGTCATCGTGCGGTTGAGCAGTTGCATCCGATGTTTGCGGCCCTGCGGTGAGTCCATTTCGTGGGCGGTACGGACCGCCAACCTGACCATCAGCGCCTCGACGATCACCACCGCACTGTCGATGATGATTCCAAAGTCGACCGCACCCAATGAGATGAGGTTGGCCGACACTCCCCGAGCGTCCATCAGGATGAAGGCGAACAAAAGGGCCAGCGGAATGACGGTGGCCACGACCAGCGCTGCCGTCCAGCTCGATAAAAAGACCACCAATACGGCAATCACCAGAAGCGCACCAACAATCAGGTTTTCGACGACCGTGGTGACCGTGTGATGCACAAGTTCTGTGCGGTCGTATATGGGCAAAATCTTGACGCCGGCGGGGAGACGTGTCTGCAAGTCAGCGATGCGCTGCTTGAGGGCCGCATTGATTTTGGATGGGTTGCCACCCTTGGTCATCGATACGATGCCTTCGACAATGCTGTCCCGCTTGTCCGATGCGACATAACCGTAGCGAGGGCGCTCGCTGATCTTGACAGTTGCCAGATCCGCGACCGTGATTGCGCGGCCCTGCCGCGATTCGATCACCACTTTGCGTACGTCGTCGATGGACTCAAACAGCCCAGACGATCGGACGACCAGTGACGCGTCACCCTGGCGAACCAGCCCGCCTCCCGCGTTGCCATTGCCGTTTGCGATGGCTTGCGTGAGTTGATCGAGCGTGACCTGAAATTTGCGCAAGGCCAGGGGGTCAAACTCGACGTGGTATTCGCGGATGGCACCGCCAAAACTCACGACATCCGCGACCCCGGGTGTCATGCGCAGGACGGGCCGCACCGTCCAGTCCTGCAGGGTGCGGATCTCGGTATCACTGAGATCGGGGGCCTCGATGGTGTACCGGTAGACCTCACCCACTGCCGTGGACAGCGGGGCCAGTTGGGGCTGAACCCCAACCGGGAGTGTCACGGTACCGAGTTTTTCGGTGACCTGCTGACGTGCGAAATAGTTGTCTGTATCTTCCGCAAACGTCAGCGTGACGATCGAGAGCCCCGTCATCGTGACTGACCGAACGTTCGTCAAGCGCGGTATACCGGCGACCTCGCGTTCAATTGGCAGGGTGACCGAGCGTTCCATGTCCTGCGGAGCCTGGCCAGGAAGCTGTGAAATCACGCGGACCTGGATGTCCTGAACGTCAGGAAACGCCTCAATCGGCAGGTTAGTCAGCGCGAGCACTCCGGTGCAGATCAGCGCGGCGACCATCACCAGCACAAAGACGCGCTGTGTGAGTGCGAAGAGAATGATCCGAGCGATCATGGTTTGCTGCCTGCGCGAGCGGTCAGCTCGGCATCCAGCAACAGGGCTCCGGTCACAACGATTCGTTCGCCTCCCTCGAGGCCGCTCCCGACATAGCTGAAGTCACTCCCTTGGCCCTGAAGTTTGACGGGCCGTCGCACAAACGCACCCGGAGTGGTTTCAATAAATACAAAGGCATAGAGCCCGCGGTTGATCAGTGCACCGTTGGGAATCCGGACTGCGGTGCCAACGCCTTGCAAAATCGAGGCGCGCACGAACATCTCGGGGAGGAGCTTGCGATCAGGGTTTTTGATCCGTGCCCGCACCACAACCCGACGGGTATTGGGGTCGACGGCCTGCCCCAGTTGCACGATTTTCGCGACAAAACGCTCGCTTGGGAATGCATCGCTTTCGACTGCGACTTCATCGCCTACCTTGACCTTGCCAACCAGCCGCTCGGGCAAGTCAATCAGGAGCCAAAGACGGGTGGGGTCGGTCAAGATAAACAGGGGCACGGTCATACCCGGTACGACCTCGAGGGCTGGCGTGGCCGTGCGCTCAGCGACGATGCCTGAGACCGGGCTGCTGAGCCACACCCGTTGGTCCCGGATTGGGTGTCCATAAGGGTTGAGCGTTTTTAGACGCTGATCGGCTCGGATTGTCTCGGCTTGGGCCTGCGCGTAATCGGTTTGCGCGGCCTCAACTTCGCGCGCCGCGATCGCCTCACCGGCACCGAGGCTGCGGGCTCGGTTCAAAACCTGGAGTCGCCGGTCTTCCTCAGCGCGGGCTTTGGTCAGATCGGCGTAGGCGGTGCCAAAGTCTGGTGAATCAATTTCGGCCAGGACCTGCCCGATTTTGACGGTATCACCCGGGGCTACCCGTATTGAGACAACGCGACCGGCGACGCCCACGCCAATGCGTGCTGTCACATCCTCATCGTAGACTACCCTCGCGCTCAGGGAGTCTGTGAGGGGTAGCGGGGAAGACGGGATCACCTGCGTCTGGATCATCGCCAGTTGGGCCGACCCGACCGGAAATTGCAAGGCCTGTGCGACCCCGCCTTCTGGGGGGATAATTGCGACGGGTGGGGTGGTCGGGCTGGGGGCTGTGGATGCGCCCGGAGCGTTGGTCGTAGCGGGCGAGGGCGGCGCAGCCGATGGTGTCGCGCCGCTGAAGATGGCTTTTATCTGATCGCTTGCGAGCCACGCAATTCCGCACAAACCGACAACAATCAGAACGATCAGAGTGATCAGAAAACGGGGGGAGAGTCGTTTGGGCATTCGGTTTCCAGCGTCAGGTGGCGAACTATACAAACGCTGCCTGTCAAATACCTGTCAATCGCATCCGAACTGAACCATGCGCTTGATGTTGATTGAGGACGACGCGTTGATCGCCCGGGAGTTGAGTCTTCATTGGCAAACCCAAGGCTGGGTTCTTGATTTGTGCACCACGCTCACAGCCGCCCAGAGTTGTATTGAAAACCATACTGAGACCGGAGGCTATGAGCTGATCGTGCTCGACCTGGGGTTGCCCGATGGCGATGGGTTGGAGTGGCTGGCTCAGTTTCGGGGGCGCGACCGCCTCACTCCGGTCCTGGTCTTGTCGGCGCGTGGTCAGGTTTCCGATCGGGTCCTGGGCCTCCAAACCGGCGCCGACGATTATCTGGTCAAACCCTTTGCAGTCAATGAACTCGACGCGCGGGTCGCTGCGCTGCGCCGACGCGGGCAATTGACGCGAGGCGAATTGCTGCATTACGGCAGGTTGTCATGGCTGGGCGGGGAGGGCGTCGCATACGCCAATGGACAGCCACTTGAGCTGTCGCCCCGTGAGTTCGAAGTACTTGGTCTGCTGATCGGTCGAGCGCCGCGCTTGCTGGCCAAGCGCAACCTCATGGAGGCTTTGGCAGAGCGTGAATTTGAAGCCAGTGAAAACGCGGTCGAAACCTATATTTCGCGCCTGCGCCGCAAGCTGGTCGGATCCGGTACGGCCATCCGAACCATGAGGGGCTTTGGCTACATGTTGGTGCTGCATGAGTGATCGTTCGGGGGCCCTACCAAAGAGGGGTAAATCGAATCAATGGCTAAAACGGGAGCTCTTGATCCGACTGCTTCTGCCCCTTTTATTGATCATGGTGACAACCGCGGTATTGGGGGTTTACACCGCGCAACGCCTGGTTGACCGCGCGTTCGATAGTTGGTTGCTGGATGCGGCGCGGTCGGTGGGTGCAGGGGTACGGTTTGAGGCGGGGCGTGCCGTGGTTAATCTGCCAGTCGCTGCCCAGACGGTCTTGCTTTACGACGAGGTTGATCGGGTGTACTTCAGTGTCCGCCAGGGTGACCACCTGATCGTGGGACGCCCGGACATCCCGCTCGAAGGCGATCGGGAATCCGGAGATCGCGCCCACGGGCAGGCCTTTGCGGGTTGGCTCGATCAACAAAACGTTCGAATCGCCAGAATTAATTTGGCAGGGCCCGACGGGGCGGATAACGTGATCATTCTTGTGGCTGAGACCGTCATCAAACGCAACAGGACTCGACAGGAGCTCGAGTGGGTGCTGTGGCCGATGGTCGCCTTGGTCATTGCGGCCACTCTGGCGGTCTATGAGGCGGTGCGCCGAACGGTGCGTCCACTCGAAGCCATCGCAGCACGCTGGAACGAGAGTGCCCATGCGTCTCTGCAACCGGTGCGCGATGATGACGTGCCCCGCGAACTCCTGCCCTTTGCAACCGCCCTCAATGATTTGCTCGCGCGGATCCGGGCCATGTTGGCCCGCGAGCGTCAGTTTGCTTTGACTGCCGCTCATCAACTCAGGACGCCGTTGGCAGGACTCCAACTCGGTTTGCGCCGAGCGATTGAAACCAGCGATCCCACGGAGGTGAAGGACCTTCTAACTGAGCTCAAGCAAACGACCCTACGAATGGCTCGACTAGTCCAGCAACTCTTGGCGATTGGCCGACTCGATCCGGAGGCGGGGCACGACTTACAAGATCAGATGGGTGACCTCGTGATTCTGGTTCAGGATGTCGGGGCGGCCCATGTCGACCAGGCGCTGAGCAAGGGTGTCGACCTTGAGCTGGTGACTGTCGGCGATAAGATTTTGGTGCGCATGCAGCCTGAACTCTTGTCCGAAGCCCTTGGCAATATATTGGATAACGCGATTCGCTACACGCCGACCGGCGGACGAGTGCTGATTGAGTTGTCTGCAAACCCGGCGCGCGTCGTGATTTCCGATTCGGGTCCGGGGATTCCCCTGGATGAACGCGAGCTGGTTTTCGAGCGATTTACGCGCGGACGCGGTGCATTGGGTGAGGGGAGTGGTCTTGGTTTGGCAATCGTGCGGGAAATAGCCGCCCTGCATGGCGTGACCGTGGCATTAAATACGAGCAAATTCGGCGGGTTAGAGGTGGTTTTGTGCTTTCCCGGATATGATATGACGCGTTGAATCGACCAATCTGGTCTGTTTCCGGCAGGAGTGTTGATGTCTTCCCAACCGATGCAGTCTGCAGAGCTTTCTAAGCCCGTCGGAATTCGGGCGCAAGTTTACGCTGCGCTTTTTGACACCAATCGCCCGGGCAATTACCAGGAGCGGTTTGATAGCTTTACGGCGACGCTCATCGTGGCCAATTTGCTCGCACTCATGCTCGAGCATGTCCCGGCGATTCATGAGGCCAATGCGGGGCTTTTCCACGTCTTCGACATGTTTTCGCTGGTCGTATTCACTGTCGAATATGTGTTGCGCTTTTACACCGCGCCTGAGATGCCGGAGCTCAAGGGCAAAGGCCTCACGCGGCTACGCTGGGCGACTCAGCCGATGTCGATCATCGACCTCGCCGCCATTCTTCCGTTTTATTTGTCGCTCTTTATTTCGGTCGACTTGCGAGCACTCAGAGCGCTGCGTCTGCTACGCCTGCTCAAACTGACGCGCATCCTCGTTCCGGCCATTCGCGAGTTTCGCGAGCGCAACGTCGGTCGGACCTTCCGCCAAAAAGTGCATTCGCTCTTTTTCATGACGCCGCAGTCAGGCGCGCTCGGTTCGATGATCGACAGCTTTTTTGCCTTCTGGGTTTTGCTGTCGGTTGTTGCCGTGATTTTGGAGACGGTGCAGTCGATTCATGACCCGCTGGCCTTTGAATTCAAGGTGCTGGACTACATCGCGGTCGCCTTGTTTTCAACCGAATATCTGGCGCGCATCTACTGCATCCCGGAAGACGCAGAGTTCAAGCACCGCTACACCTTCATGTCGCGTCTCAAATATGGAACGACAGGCGGCGCGTTGATTGATTTGGTCGCGATCGCACCGTTTTTCCTCGAGCTCTTCCTGAATCACCTGTTCGATTTGCGATTTATGCGGGTGTTCCGTCTGCTGCGCTTGCTCAAGCTCACGCGCTACAGCGGCGCGATGGGGACGCTCATGAAGGTGATGGCGCGCGAAAAAGACACGATGAACGCTGCCAATTTCGTGCTCGTCCTGATCATCATTCTGACCGCGAGCTTGGGCTACCTGTTTGAGCACGAGGCGCAGCCGGACAAATACGAGAACATCCCTCAGTCGATTTATTGGGCGGTGATTACCCTGGCAAGCGTTGGGTATGGCGATATTTCGCCGGTAACGGGTCTTGGCCGCGGCCTCACGGCGATTCTTGCGATGCTGGGGATTGCTTTGTTTGCAATCCCGGCTGGTCTTCTGGCTTCGGCATTTACTGACCAGTTGCGGATTGACCGTGCGGACTTTGAGACCAAAGTGCGCGAGGCCCTTCACGATGGTGAGGTCAACAAGATAGAGCGCGAGATGCTCGCAGCCGAAGCCAAATCCCTTCACATGGCCCCATCAGAGGTTGATCGGGTCATCGCGAAGGTCAAGCGCCTGCTGGTCGAGGAGGCGCGCGACGAAGCGGAACGTGTCAAACAACAACACGAGCGAGCGAGTTCTCGTGAGTTGATGGAACAAATCCGGCACGAGGGCGGTCATGGCGGTCAGGGTGGGGCTAGCGGGTCGGCTCAAACCGGTTCAGGGGCGCCAGCCATGACGATTCCCGTGGATGCCCTGGCGGCTCAGCCTGAGCTGGCGTTTGAGCAGGCCCGACTGGTCATTTCACGTCTTCGCATGATCCGGGCCTCATTGCCCGACTCGGCGCCTGTCGATGCGATGTTTGCGGATCCGATCCGCGGCAATGTGCAAGACCTCAAGCTCTGGCAGGCGTTGGCGAAAAGGTAATCACATGATCGGCGTCAAATCGGACGCCGATCTGTTCGCCCACTGCGTGATCGTGGTGGCTCGGGACCATGGCCAACATGGTCGCGCCGCTCGGTAAACGCAGCGTATACAGAAAGTCAGCACCACGAAATGCCTTGCGGACGACCTCGGCCTGCAAGGGGCTGGCGTCATCGTGAACCACATCATCGGGACGCAAAAGCACGGTGACGCGTCCTTGTGCATCGGCGTTGCGCTCGAGAGATGATCGATCCGCATCCGGTATCGGGAGCGTCCCGCATTCCATTTCAAGCAGCGCCGTGGTGCCTTGGACAATGCGCCGCCCCGGCAGGAAGGCGCCCAGTCCGATGAAGTCTGCGACCACCCGGCTGGCAGGTCGGTGATAGAGCATCCATGGGGCGTCCCACTGCTCTATGCGGCCTTCATGCATGACCCCAATGGTGTCGGCCATCGCGAACGCTTCGAGTTGATCGTGGGTGACCAGCAGGGCGGTCGTGCCATCGGCCTGCAGGATCTCTCGCACCTCGATCGCCAGTCGCTCGCGCAGATCGGGGTCCAGGTTTGAAAACGGCTCATCCATCAACAGCAACCGGGGCCGCGGAGCCAGCGCCCGAGCGAGTGCGACGCGCTGTTGCTGGCCTCCGGATAGCCCCTGCGTGCCCCGTTTGCCCGCATCGGCCAAGCCGACAAGGGCGAGCAACTCGGCGACCCGCTCGGCCCGCTCAATCTTTGTCCAGTGGCGCAATCCGAAAGCGACATTCTCGGCCACGGTCAGATGCGGGAAGAGGGCGTAATCCTGAAAAACCACCCCAACACCGCGCTGCTCCGGGGCGACTACGTGGTCGGGACCTGCGATGTGAACGCCGTCTAGACGAATTTGACCAACGCTCGGGGCAATGAACCCTGCAATCGCCCGCAACACAGTGGTCTTGCCGCATCCGGATGGGCCGAGCACGCAGCCGATCTCTCCGCGCTCGAGGTTCAGCGACATCGCCCGCACCACCGGGTCAGTGGTCCCGGGGAAATGCACCGTGAGTTGATCGATCTCAAGAAGTGGCATGAATGCGAATGACTATAATTTAGATTCATGAAATTCTAGCGCGCCTGTTTTGACTGCCACCCGTTCCTTGCATCTCGTTGCGACTGCTGCTGCGTTGTTGGTGATCGCGCCCGTGGTGGCAGTTCTGTTTCAGTCGGTGCTCGGCGAGGGGCAGGGCACGATCGCCCATCTGGTTCAAACGGTCCTGCCGCGCTTTGTTCTTGCGTCGATCGAGTTGGCGGCTGCCGTGCTCACGCTGACCCTCCTGATGGGTGTGGGCTGTGCCTGGTTAGTGGCTGCTTTTGAATTCCCCCTGCGTCGGTGGCTGATACCCGCCCTAGTGCTGCCACTGGCCGTACCGGCTTTTGTGATGGCATATTCGTACACCGATGCGCTGGATTCATCAGGTAGCGTTCGTCGAGGGATGGCGCAATTGACCGGTGGGTTAATCGGCGGTCCAGGCCGTTGGTTCGAGATTAGATCGATGGCAGGCGCTGCGACGATGCTCAGCCTCGCCCTGTATCCCTATGTCTTTTTGCTCGCTCGCGTGGCCTTTGCGGAGCGCAGTCAAGCGCTTGCAGATGCGGCCCGAAGTCTTGGAATTTCTGGACTGATGTTGTGGTGGAAAGTAACGATCCCAGCAGCGCGTCCAGCGATTGTGGCGGGCGCCGCACTGGTTTTGATGGAGACGCTGGCCGACTTTGGCGCCGTGTCGTACTTTGCTGTGGATACATTGTCCGCGGGCATCTATCGGGCATGGCAAGGCATGGGGGACTCGGTCGCTGCTGCCCGTCTAGCCGTGATTTTGCTGGTCGGTCTGGGTGCTGTGGCCTGGGTCGAGCGGCGCTTTCGCAGCCAGCTCGAGTCCCCACCCCGGGTCGGACGGGCGGCCCCCAGACGCCCCCTTCGCGGCGCCAGCGCTTTCTGGGCGGTGGTTGCGTGTGCGACCCCGGTGGTGCTCGGCTTCCTTGCGCCAGTGCTTTTGCTGGTCCGGGCCGCCGGATTTGCGGATGAGGGTTTTGACGAGCGAATTTGGTCCTGGACCTTGAATTCGGCCCTGCTGGGTGCCAGCGGCTCGGTTGTTACTGTTGCGGGGGCCTTGTTGGCCGCATATGCCGTCCGGTTTGCGCCGGGGGCCTGGACGGTGTGGGCCGCCCGAGTGGCCTGTAGCGGTTATGCCCTGCCAGGCGTTGTGATCGCGGTCGGGATGTTAGCGATTCTGCAATTAGCGGATTTGGTGGGTATGCATTGGTTGCGCGGTGGCCTTTGGGTTCTGGTTTGGGCCTATAGCGTCCGCTTTTTTTCAGTCGCCTTTCAGTCCTTACAAGCTGGGCTCAAAAGGATCAGTCCCGCGATGGATTCAAGTGCTCGCTCCTTGGGTGAAGCTCCGGGAGGCGTCTTGCGCCGGGTTCATTGGCCCCTTTTAAAGCCATCTTTGGGCGTTGCAGCATTGCTGGTGTTTGTCGATGGCTTAAAGGAGTTGCCGGCTACGCTCGTCTTGCGTCCTTTTGACTTCGACACGCTAGCGGTCGTGGCCTATCAGTTTGCATCGGATGAACGCCTCGCGATGGCGGCTGCGCCATCGTTGGTGATTGTCGCGCTTGCGCTCATTCCAACCGGTTGGCTTGCGTGGCGTGTTAATATTGTCGGCTCTGCAGGCGCGTAGCTCAGTTGGTTAGAGCACCACCTTGACATGGTGGGGGTCGTTGGTTCGAATCCAATCGCGCCTACCAGATTTCCTCTGAAATCCGGTAGCCAAATCCGATCCTCAATTCCGATCGCCAAAACTCCGCTGGGGTTGACTCATTCATGATCCTGACTCTGCCTGACGGGTCGACCCGTACGTTCGCCTCTCCCGTGACCCTGGCCGAGTTTGCTCAGTCGATCGGACCTGGCCTGGCCAAAGCGGCATTGGCCGGAAAGATCGATGATCAGCTGGTCGATCTATCCACCCGTATCGAGCATGACGCGCGGGTCTCAATCGTGACCGACCGTGATGCAGAGGGGGTTGATGTCATCCGGCACTCAACGGCTCATCTGCTGGCCTACGCGGTCAAGTCGCTATTCCCCGACGCGCAGGTCACGATTGGACCGGTGATCGACAACGGTTTTTATTACGATTTTTCGTACAAGCGGCCGTTCACACCCGAGGACCTTCTAGCGATCGAAGCCCGCATGTCCGAGCTTGCCCGCAGGGACGAACCCGTCGTCCGCGAGGAATGGGACCGCGATACTGCGGTCGGGTTCTTCAAATCGATCGGCGAGCACTACAAGGCCGAGATCATTGCGTCGATTCCAGCCGGTGAGCCGATTGGTCTTTACCGAGAGGGCGACTTCATCGATCTGTGCCGTGGCCCACATGTGCCGTCAACAGGCAAGCTCAAGGTCTTCAAGCTCATGCGTCTGGCTGGCGCTTATTGGCGCGGAGATTCAAACAACGAGCAGCTCCAGCGGATTTATGGGACGGCGTGGGCTCGCAAAGAAGATCAGGACGCCTATCTGCACATGCTCGAAGAGGCTGAGCGGCGTGATCACCGTCGGCTTGGACGAGAGCTTGATTTTTATCATTTTCAGGACGAAGCGCCAGGGCTGGTTTTTTGGCACCCTAAGGGCTGGACGCTATGGCAACAAGTCGAACAGTACTTGCGCGGCATTTATCGCGATAACGGCTATCTAGAAGTCAAAGCCCCACAGATTTTGGACCGTACCCTGTGGGAAAAAACGGGGCACTGGGATAACTACCGCGAGGCAATGTTTACGACCGAATCTGAGAACCGGTCCTACGCGCTTAAGCCGATGAATTGTCCGGGTCATGTGCAGATTTATAAGAGCTCGCTGCGTTCCTACCGCGATCTGCCCTTGCGATTTGGCGAATTCGGGCAGGTGCACCGGAACGAACCCTCTGGGTCGTTGCACGGATTGCTTCGGGTGCGTGGTTTCACGCAGGATGATGGTCATATCTTCTGTACCGAAGATCAGATGGCAGACGAGTGCACGCGCTTCACCGAAGTCGTGCAACAGGTTTACCGCGACTTCGGATTTACTAACATTTTGTACAAAGTGGCTTTGCGCCCGGAAAAGCGCATCGGTGACGACGCCATTTGGGATCGCGCCGAGGGTGCTTTGATTGAAAGCCTGCAGCGGTCTGGCGTCGAAGTCGTTCTCTCGCCAGGCGAAGGCGCGTTCTACGGCCCGAAGATCGAGTACACCCTCAAGGACGCCATCGGTCGGATGTGGCAGGTGGGCACGATGCAGGTCGACTTCTCGATGCCCGGTCGACTGGGCGCCGAGTACGTCGCCGCGGACAACACGCGCCAGGTTCCTGTGATGTTGCATCGGGCGATTGTCGGATCAATGGAACGGTTTGTTGGGCTGTTGATTGAACAGTTCGCCGGAGCGCTACCGGTTTGGCTCGCCCCGGTCCAGGCCGTGGTGGCATCGATTACCGATGCGCAGTCCGATTACGTCGCCAATGTTGCGCAAACGCTGCGTTCGCAGGGCTTGCGCGTGGACGCCGATTTGCGCAACGAGAAGATCAACCTTAAGATTCGGGAACACAGCCTGCAGAAAGTGCCTTATTTGCTCGTGGTGGGCGAAAAAGAGCGCCAGGCTGGGACGCTGGCGGTGCGCGCCCGTGGTGGGGTCGATCTCGGATCGATGACAATCGCAGAGTTCACGGCACGCCTCGCGTCTGAAGTTCACACTCGAAGCGACCCCTAACCACCAATCTGCGGTCTGAACCGCTGAGGGGTCTTTTTTTAATTTTCAGGAGAAGCAAACATCGCTACAGAACGCTCGAACCGCATGAACGGTGAAATCACGGCACTTGAGGTGCGCCTCGTCGGCGTCGACAACGAACCCCTCGGCATTGTGCGCATCCAGGAAGCGATGCGACTGGCTTTTGAAGCCGATATCGATTTGGTTGAAATTGCGCCACAGGCGGTTCCTCCCGTCTGCCGACTGATGGACTACGGCAAGTTCCGATATCAGGAACAGAAGCGTCAAAACGAAGCCAAGTCCAAGCAGAAGCAGATCCAGGTCAAAGAAGTGAAGTTTCGTCCGGGGACGGACGACGGTGATTACCAGGTGAAATTGCGTAACTGCATCCGCTTTCTCGAAGAAGGCGACAAGTGCAAAATCACCTTGCGGTTTAGGGGGCGTGAGATGGCCCA
>CAIPGD010000020.1 GCA_903864485.1 uncultured bacterium
GGCCATGCCACCGCCCACATCAGCCGCATCCCAATTGGCGTTGGAGACAAACTTGTAGATGTACTCGTTGCGCGAATCGCACCCCATGTAGAAGGCAAGCGGGCTGCCGGCTTTGGGGATGCCACAGACGGCGGCCTCGTGCGCAAAGCGTCCCATCGCCACCCGCTTGGCCGGAACCGAGCTGGGATTTAGCGGGTCAATCTCGAGGCAATATCCAAACGTGTTGGGTTCATTGCGGAAGTCATCCGCTGCGGTTGCGCCGACCGCAGAGACGTTCCAGCGCGAAAATTTATCGGCGTCCGCTGCGACTGCCGGGACGACGGTATGCCAGCCTTGGGTCGACGAGACCGTCGCGGTCGAGGCCAACGGCACGCTTTGCACCCCGTAGCGAGCGCGCGACGTAATTGTCTTTGCGTCAACGGGATTGGAGCTCTTGGGCATCGCGAAATACACGGCCCAGTTTTCTTCGCAGGCCAGGTAGGTGCCCCAAGGCGTCTTGCCATGTCCGCAATTATTCAGCGTGCCGCGTGACTTGGAACCGGTGGGGTCCCACTTGGTCACCAGGAAGGATTTGATCGCAGCCACATGAGCGGCCGGGCCCGTGATGTTGACGGCGGGATTTGGGTTGACGCGACGGTTGAAGGACGAATCCAGTTTGTAGCCCCAGGTCGTACCCGTCTTGGTCAATTCGACGATCGAGACACCGTGATGGTTGATTTCCTTGATGGCCTCTGATTCCGGGCGGGTGCCTAGATTCCAGGTTCCAAACTGGTCAAACTTTTCACCGGTGACACCGTTCGAGGTCTGCCCGGCGGTATGGAAAAAATGAGCATCGGCTGAACTTTCGTGGTTCATCGCCAGCACTGCAGTGCCCGTGTCGGTCGCACTGAACTTGCCGGACGCATTGACATAAAAAATGTCCATTCCGTCATGGTGGTCGCCAATGCGGTTCGACCAGTCGTCGGTTTCTGCACCCGTGTTTGAGTACGCGGTGACACTCGCCTTGAGGCGGTCACCCGTCGCATGCAGAACCTTGTAGCTGTAGCCAGGTGGCAGGATCACATTGTCGAGCAGGCTCTTACCGACCGTGGTAAACCCAAGGGCCAGCGGCGTTTCTGCTGCTCCACTTTCCGAACTCAGGCAGCCTGCGAGCATCGGCATCGCGGACAGTGCGGAGAGACCGAGACCACCGCGCAGCAGCGAACGGCGCGCAGGGTTCTGAAGTGAGCGACTCAGAACTGTCTGAAAGTGCTCATTCTCGGAGTTGTTGAACGACTCATCAGGATGATGTGACATTGGGGTGTTGCCTTGTCAGTTTAGGGAGCGCAAAAAGTGCCCGACGAAGATGACAATTTCTTGACGGTCAGATATCGATTTGATGACAGTGACCACGTCGAACCCAACGCCGCAGGTTGTCCGCTCGCCTAGCCCTGTGAGGGGGATGTTTTCCCTAGGTTTGAGGGTGGCACTGGCCAGATTAAGATCGACTGGAAGCCATTATTAAAACCAGGAGATTTTGATGACTGCAAGCCTGAAAAGCGTCGCCAACCAGATTCTTTCCGAAACCACCGAACGTGCCGGGGGTGCACCCGGTGTTGTCGCCATGGCGACCGATCGAAACCACAATATTTACGAAGGTGCAGCAGGGTTTCGTGAACTGGGCAAAGACGATCCAATGAGCCTGGATTCGGTGATGGCGATCTTCTCAACGACCAAGGCGGTCACGGGCGTCGCAATCATGCAGTTGGTCGAAGAGGGCAAGATCAGTCTTGCGGATGCGGCCCGGAAATATGTACCTGAGATTGCCGAGATCGGTGTGCTCGATGGTTTTGATGCGGATGGTCAACCCCGGACTCGGGCGCCCAAGCGCGACATCAC
>CAIPGD010000021.1 GCA_903864485.1 uncultured bacterium
GATTCGCCTGCCGCCAAGGTTGAGTGCAATGCCTGCCCGGTGCTTTGCCAGATCACCGAAGGTCGTGCGGGCGCTTGTGACCGCTACGCCAATCAGAATGGCCTCCTTGTCAGGGTCGACCCGGTCGTCCTTCTCCGGCGCGACTCGTATCCCACCAGCCTCGAGGCTTCGCCCTTGCAGCCACGCACTGCGCTGACACCGATACAAACATCCGCACAGGCATCTGCACAGGCATCTGAACAGACATCCGCACCATCATCGGCGCCATCATTCACATCGGCTGAGCGCGGCGTTTTTGTGACTGGCGTCGGATCGTCCACGACGTATCCCGACTACAAGCCCGCGCCATTTATCGTGGCGTCCCGATCTCGCGAAGTCGATCTGGTCACCGTGGTCACCGAGGGCATCTTTAGCTACTGCAGCCTCAAGATCAAGATTGATACCGACCGATATCTTGGACCGGAGCAGGCTGCCGTGCGCTGTCGCGGCGAAATCGTCGGCCATGTGACGACCGCCGAGTATGGTTCGCAAATGCTCAGTCTGGGCGGCGTGCACCACCTCACCGGGGGCAGTAAAAAAGAGGGCCGGGTCACGGTCGAACTCATGGAAGCCCTGGGGAACCAACGGGCTGAGGAGGTATCGATCGACGGGGGATCCACGGTTGTGCTGCAGGCCGGGTGCGCGCCAATTGTCAACGGGGTGCCGGAGACGCGGATGCGCGTCGGCTGCGGGTCAGCGGCCATCGGCATCTTTGCGCAACAGTGGCAGGGTCTCTGCGACGAGGTCGTCGTCGTGGACGATCACATCACTGGGGTCTTGAGCGAACATCAGGCCGGCAAATGTCTCGACATCGCGCCGACAGGCATTCGGGTTCGGGGCCGAAAATCCACCCCCGGCCGCTACTTCCAGGTCGCCAATCCTGGTACGGGGTGGGGCGGCACCGACATCGACGACCCCTTGTCCATCCTTGAGGCGTGGAATCCAAAATTTGCCGTGCCTGGACTGCGCCTCCTGATGACATCGACCACTGGTGAGCACGCCAGCTGGTATGTCCTCGATGAAGAACTCATTCCACGCCCAGAAACGATGCCAGCGGCCGTTCGCGAGGTCGTCGATCGAATTGGCGAGAACTGCGAACCATCGCGCGTCTCAGTCCTTTTCCTGGGTGGTGCGGGCGGAAGCTTGCGTGCCGGTGTAACCGACAATCCGATTCTGTTGACCCGAGCAATTCAGAAGTCATTGGTCCAGGTGACTTGCGGTGGGGCTCCGGTGTTCATCTGGCCTGGTGGGGGCATCACGCTGATGGTCGATGTCAGCCGAATGCCGATGGGCAGTTTCGGGACGGTACCCACACCAGCGATCGTTGCACCAATCGAATTTACCTTACGCCTGGACGACTATCGCGCGCTTGGCGGACACATGGCCTACGTTAGAACAGTCGAGGACACGATTCAACATGGGGCCTGGCATTCGGATGGCGCGCCCACCCGAGTGCGCTGGGAAAGCCCGTCACCGGGCCTGAACCCCTGGCCACTGGATGACCCTTCGTTCAGCCGGCCCCGCCCATGACGGCACCGATTGTGAGCTCCCCATGACGGCCCAGCGACAACGGTTCGAGGATCAACGGTGGCACTTCCAGCACGGGCCGATTGATCTCATCATTGCGGCGGAGGGAGATCCCGCTGGGGTGGATGCGGCCCACGAAGCAGCCTGGACCTGCTTTGAATCCATTTTGCAGAGCTTGGTCGACGAATGGCCACTGTTGCGGCAAGGGCTTGATTTTGACCCATCAGAATCACGCGATCCCACCCGCAAAAATCAACTTCGTGGACCGGTTGCCCGACGAATGTGGGAGGCCTGCGCCGCAGTTGCAAGCCCTGAGGAGTCCGGATTTATTACGCCAATGGCTGCGGTTGCGGGGGCTGTTGCCGAAGAGCTGATTCAGTTCTATCAGCGCCCCGGTATCACTCGGGCCTGGGTCAACAACGGCGGCGATATCGCTCTGTATTTGACGCCGGACACCCGGGTCCGAATCGGCCTGGTCAGCGATCTGGCCCGCGCGATCCAGTCTTCCCCCGGCTGCGACCTGGTCATGGATGGAGAGTTGGAAGTCCACCATGACATGCCAGTGCGCGGATTGGCCACGAGCGGCTGGCGGGGCCGCAGCCATTCTCTGGGTATTGCCGATAGCGTAACGGTGCTTGCCAAAACCGCAGCGCAAGCCGATGCCGCGGCGACTCTGATTGCGAACGCCGTCAACGTCGACGATTCGCGGATAGCACGTCAACCCGCAAATACACTCCGTGACCACTCCGATCTAGGCGCTCGACTTGTGACCGTGAACGTCCCGACGCTCGCCTACGGGCAAGTCCTCCTGGCGTTACAACGCGGCTGCCTGCTGGCACGCGCATTTGCCGAGCGTGGCCTGATTCACTCCGCCCTGCTGGCCTGTCAAGGTCAGTTCCAACAGCACTACGAAGCCACCTCATGAAAGCCGAGATCCGAAAACTCATCGTTCAGGTTGAAGAGACCCACCAGGAGGGGGGGGAATCGGTCAGCCCCCCAACCCGCCGCGCGGTCGCGATCGCGGTCATTAACAATCCCTATGCTGGACAGTTCAGCCAAAATCTCGACCACCTGATCGAGATCGGCGAAGAATTGGGCGGGCTACTCGGCCAGCGTTGCGTCGAAGCGCTGGGTATTGAGCCCCACGAGGCGCAAAGCTACGGCAAGGCAGCGATCGTAGGCGAAGACGGGGAACTGGAACATGCGGCTGCGATTCTCCATCCAAAGCTCGGCGCTCCCTTGCGTCATGCGGTGAGCCGGGGCGCGGCGCTCGTGCCATCGGCAAAAAAACGGGGAACGCTCGGCACTACGATTGATATTCCGCTTGGACACAAAGATGCTGCGTTCGTGCGCAGTCACTTCGATGCCGTTGAGGCGCGTGTCGCTGACGCCCCCCGGGCCCGCGAAATTGTCGTTGCAGTTGCTGTTACCGACAGCGGTCGCCCCCATCCGCGTATTGGGGGATTGCAAGCGAGCGAAATGATCGGACAGGATGGGCTACGCTAACGCTTCTGATCATTCACCTTTTGGAGTACTGATGAACTTGATCTCGACCCCTATTCAATCGCCCTCATCGGGTAAGCGTCGCCAAATGATTCGGGCAAGCGTCAGCCTGGCCGTCGTGATGGCATTTCAAGGGATTCCGGGCCTTGGCGTTTCGAGTGCATTTGCTCAAGCCATGATCAAGATTGGTGAGATCAACAGCTACAAGGCACAACCCGCATTCCTTGAGCCGTACAAAAAAGGCATGGAACTGGCGATCGACGAAATCAACGCTGCAGGCGGCGTCAACGGCCGCAAGCTGCAGCTGATCATTCGTGA
>CAIPGD010000022.1 GCA_903864485.1 uncultured bacterium
GCAGCGCTTGATCCCAACAAAGAATGGGAGATGAGCCTCGTCAAAGACAGCGTCAATCCGGAGCATGCCAACTACAACCCCAAGGCGGCCCGCGCCAAGCTGATGGGGGCCGGTAATGAGGGCCAATACGGCCAATGGGGCCCCGGTGTCACACAGCTGGCTCACGATGACGAGAAGATGAGCTGCTTTACTTGCCATCTGTCTTGGACCACGAGTTGCGCGGGATGCCACTTGCCGATCCAGGCGAACTGGAAGACCGAACGTCAGCATTACGAGGGCGGTGAGACTCGGAACTACGCGTCCTACAACCCGCAGGTCGCCCGAGACGACATGTTCCAGCTGGGCCTGAGCGGTCCTGTGAAGGGCAATAAGATCACCCCGGTGCGTTCTAGTTCTGCGCTGATCCTCTCGTCAACCAATATCAATCGCGAGAAGCTTTACATCCAGCAGCCCCCGATCGCGGCCAGCGGCCATTCCTCGCAGGCGTTCGCGCCCCATTACCCGCACACCGAGCGCAAAGAAGAGACCAAGACGTGTAGCGACTGCCACATCTCTTCTAATAACGATAACAACGCGATCATGGCCCAGTTGCTCCTGCAGGGGACCAACTTTGTAAATTTCGTTGGCCACAACGCCTGGATTGGGGCGAGCGGACACGTGGAGGCCACGACGGTCACCGAGTGGGATGAACCACAGGCCGTGATTGGTAGCTATCTCCAGCGTTATGCGTATCCGGACTATTACAAGAAACACCAGGACCGCAAGCAGGAACTCGCCGACTCGCACAACCACACCACACAAGGTCCTGTCAGCTGCCTGCAACTGCGCGGGGAGTACCTCTTTGTGGCCGAGGGCAAGGGCGGATTCCGCGTCTATGACACGGCCAATATTGCGAACAAAGGTGTCTCTCAGCGCATCGTGACTGCGCCGTATTCACCGCTTGGTCAGGACACCCACATCGCCTCGAAGAACGCGACCTGTATGGCATTGCCAACCAATCAACCGATCGCGCCGGCGCGTAATCAGGGTGATCTGATGCGGATCACCAACCAGGAGCAACCCTTCCACCCGAGCTATCACTACGCCTTTATCACCGATGCCGAGGAAGGCTTGATCGTGACCAATGTGGACACCTTGGTGGATGGTGATCCGCAAAACAACTTCCTGACCCGGGCTGCGACCTGGAATCCGAAAGGCCTCCTGAATGGCGCGCGGCACATCACGCTGGGTGGCAAGTACGCGTATGTTTCGACACCAACCGGACTGGTGATCCTCGACATCGACAAGCCACTCGAGCCGCAACATGTGGCGACGGTGCCCATGACCGATGTGCGCGCTTCGGCTTTGCAGTTCCGTTATTTGTTTGTGACCGATCAGACGGGGCTGCGGGTTATCGATCTCACGACCCCGACCAAGCCGGTCTTGCAAAAAGCCAGCGTGCCACTCAAAGACGCCCACAAGCTCTATGTTGCGCGCACCTTCGCCTACGTAGCGGGGGGCACGGAAGGTCTCGCGATTATCGATGTGGAGAAACCCACCGAGCCGCGCTTGTATCAGTTGTTCACAGCCGGTGGACAGATGAATGACGTCCAGGACGTGGTGGTCGGATCGACCAATGCCTCGCTCTTTGCGTATGTGGCCGACGGCAAGAACGGGCTCAAGGTGGTTCAGCTGACGGCGCCGGACACGCAACCACGGTTCTATGGTTTTTCGCCCGATCCAAAGCCCTACTTGATTGCCTGGCGCAAGACCCAGTCGGCTGCGATGGGGCTGTCAAAAGGTCTGGACCGCGATCGTGCGGTGGACGAGACCGGTGGCCAGATCGCGGTGTTCGGCCGGATTGGCGCCCGACCGTTTGTGGCGAAAGAAATGGAACGGCTCTACATGCGTCCCGACGGTCGCATCTGGACCGTGACGGACGAGAGCGGACCGAATGATTTTGTAACCGGACGTGGCAAGCTCGCAGCGTCCGCAGACCAGAGGACAAAGTGAACATGAGCCCTTCATTGACCCATTGGATCCGGCGCGCTGGGCTGGTGCTCGGCCTGGTGCTGACGCACAGTCTGCAGGCCGCTCCGGCCGCTCTGCCAAACGTCGCCGCCGATCAAACAATCGGCACAATCAACTGTGCCAGCAGCACCTGCCACGGATCGATTGCCCCGTGGAATGAATCCAACGTGCTGCAGAACGAGTACACGACCTGGTCGCGGCTTGATCGGCATGCGAAGTCCTACACCGTGTTGCTGAACAAGCAATCGCAGCGGATTGCGAAGAATCTTGGTTTGGCGCAGCCCGCGCACGAGTCGAAGGTCTGCCTGGATTGCCACTCTCATAACCCCGACACGAAGAATCGAGGGCCCCGTCATGTGGTCTCGGATGGCGTCAGCTGCGAGGGCTGCCATGGTCCAGCCGGCAAATGGGTGACTTCGCACACTGTCGCCAATGTGCCTCACGCTGAGAACGTCGCCAATGGTCTCTACCCGACTTCACGTCCGGTGGAGCAGGCCAAGCTGTGTTTATCATGTCACTTTGGTAATGACGACCGCTTTGTTACCCACCGCATCATGGGTGCGGGTCATCCGCGGATGGCCTTTGAGATCGAAACCTTCGGTGCGCTCGAACCTGCACACTACAAGGTCGACGCGGATTACGTCCGACGTAAAGGCGAGTACAAC
>CAIPGD010000023.1 GCA_903864485.1 uncultured bacterium
AGAGTCCCGACCAGATGACGGCTGGCAAAGCCGATGGCATGCAGCTGGAGCGGGGGGGAGCTAAGGGTGTCGGGCTGGGGCCTGTCGGTGAATTCAACGAGGAGGCCATCGACCCCATCGAGACTGGTGCCAGACATTAGCCCGATATACGGGCCACGTTCAAGCGAGCGAGGTGATCCCGTCACTCAAAGCGGGCGAGCCGAGGTGCGGACAGCAAGGCGATGCGGTGCATGTGTTTGTCCACCTGGCTGCGGAATTGCGCTTGTTCGATCGAAGAGACCGCCGTGGCGGTGGGCAACGCGACCTTGAGTGGGTCCACATTGGTCCCGTCGACTAAGAATTCGTAGTGCAGATGAGGCCCGGTTGCCCAGCCTGTCGAACCGACGAACCCAACCAGATCACCCTGGCTGATTCGGCTGCCCGCCCGCAGACCCGGACCAAAGCCACTCAGGTGGGCGTAAAGAGAGACGGTCTTGTTCGGATGCTTGATCGAAAGGACGTTGCCGTACCCGCCCTTGCGCCCGACCGCATCTACCACCCCATCGGCAACTGCACGCACGCGCGTGCCACTGGGCGCGGCGTAATCAACCCCCCGGTGGGCGCGCCAGTCGTGGTGGATCGGGTGAAGGCGAGACTCAGAAAATCCCGATGAAACCCGCGAGTACTCGAGGGGTGAGCGCAAGAATGCTTTGCGAATGCTGCGGCCTTGGGCGTTGTAATAGTCACCGCGGCCGTTACCACGGTCAAACCAAACTGCCTGAATTTTGCGGTTCTGGTGAACCATCTCAACGGCCAGGACGCGCCCGACGACGGGGACATCCAGGCCGTCTGCCACCCTAAGGGACTCCCAGGTCACGCGGACCGAGTCGCCGCGACGCAAATCGCGGTGGAAGTCGACATCACCACCGAGGATTTCAGCCACCTGCGTGGCGACCGCATCGGGGATACCGGCTTCGTCAGTCGCTGAGAATAAGGAAGAGCGGATTTCGAAACCACGCATCTCGAGGGTGCGTTCAATTTTGACGGCTTCGTCCCTGGCGACAAAGGTGGACTTATCCTGTTCGCTGCTTGCGGTGCGGGTGATCAACACCCGGCGCGCGGCAGAGAGCTTGGCTTCGCCGCCGAGCTCGTTCATTTCATCAGCACCTTTAGCCCCGTCGATACCGTCAACGAGGGCCCAAAAGCGACGGATGCGCCCAGATCCGTCGAGTTCTGCGGCGACCGTCCGGCCGGGACGAAGCTGAAGTAACTGGCGTGCAGCCCGGTCTTTCCGGGCAAACGCCAAAAACGCCGGGTCCTGCGCGCCCAAGCGCTGAAGGATCAGGGAGAGCGTGTCGCCGCGCTGAATGCGTTCCTGACGATGAAAAATCCCGTGATCGCTCGCGCCGATGACGGTCGACTCCAGTGCGACACTTTCTACAATGGCCGTCTGATTGGGCGCATCAAGACCCATCGAGGCCGGCGCAATAGAGAATGCGGTTGCGGCGCCCAACGAGCAGATGACCAGAGCGGCCAAAGAAATACGTTGCTTGCGGGTCAGTTCAATCACTAGGCAATGGGTCGAAATCGTGTCGAAATTTGGGCGAACAAATTGTTTGTTCAAATTGGGCTAAAGCCAAATGACTGCGGATAATAGCCGAAAAGGACAGAAGGATGACAATTCGTCGTCCTTAATGCCTAGAGCCTAGTCCATCAAACCTCGAATTTCGCGGAGCATCATGATCGAGCGTTCTTCAATGCCTCTACCCGATTCAGTCCAGGCGGCCATGGATGTGGCCCGTCGTGGGGCGGACGAACTGTTGGTGGAATCGGAGTTTGCACGCAAGCTCGAACGTAGCGCCCGTGAGCGTAAACCGCTGCGGATCAAGCTGGGTCTGGATCCAACCGCACCCGATTTGCATCTGGGGCATACGGTCGTGCTCAACAAGATGCGTCAGCTTCAGGATCTCGGTCACACGGTGATTTTTCTGATTGGTGATTTCACCGCCACGATCGGGGATCCGTCGGGGCGCAACACCACGCGTCCGCCTCTCACACGCGAGCAAATTGAAGCCAATGCCTCCACCTATTATCGGCAGGCGAGCTTGGTGCTTGATCCGCAGCGCACCGAGATTCGCTACAACTCCGAGTGGTCGGACGCCTTGGGCGCTCGCGGCATGATCCAGCTGGCGGCGCGCTACACCCTGGCGCGCATGCTGGAGCGGGAAGATTTCACGCGGCGTTATCGGGGTGGCGTTCCCATCTCGGTGCACGAGTTGCTCTATCCGCTCATGCAGGGCTATGACTCGGTGGCCTTGCAATCGGACCTCGAACTGGGGGGGACGGACCAGAAATTTAATTTGCTGGTCGGGCGCGAGCTGCAAAAAGAGTACGGTCAGGAGCCGCAATGCATTTTGACCATGCCGCTTCTTGTGGGGCTTGACGGCACCGACAAGATGTCGAAGTCCAAGGGCAACACCATCGGCATCACCGATTCGCCGGGGGAGATGTTTGGCAAGGTGATGTCGATCTCAGATGTTTTGATGTGGAACTGGTACGAATTGTTGTCGTTTGAGTCGATGGCCGCAATCGAACAGTTGCGTAATCAGGTGACCTCGGGCCTGAACCCACGGGATGTGAAGTGTCGCTTGGCCCGCGAAATCGTCGCCCGATTTCATTCGCCTGTGGCGGCTGAACAGGCTGAGGAAGCCTTCAATGCCCGCTTTCGCGGTAATGCGATCCCCGAAGACGTGCCGGAAGTCAGGCTGGTCGGGGCGCCGCTAGGGGTTCAGCAACTCTTGCGCGATGCGCATTTGGTGGCGTCCAGCACTGAGGCACAGCGCGCGATCGAGCAGCGCGGCGTTAAGGTCGATGGGGTTGTCATCGAGGATCGTGCGCTACGTCTTGAGGCTGGTACTTACGTGGTGCAGATCGGCAAACGGCGCTTTGCTCGCGTCATCCTGCAGCCATGAGGGCGCTTGAGCTGACCTTGGTTCGCCACGGGGAGACCGCCTGGAACGCGATTCGACGAATTCAGGGGTCGATTGACATTGAACTGAACTCGACCGGACAAACGCAGGCGGCAGCGATCGGGCAGGCCCTCGCGCAACGTCATTTGCGAAGTCATTTGCGAAGTCATTCGGGACGTCATGCGCAGGGCCAGGAACAGCGCTCGGGCGGGGCAGAGCGTTTTCACCGACTGATTTCCAGTGACCAGACCCGGGCGGCGCAAACGGCGGCGGCGATCGCGCAGGCAACGGGCCTCGAGCTGACTTTTGACCCCGAGTTGCGCGAACGCCGGTACGGGCTGTTTGAAGGCCAGGGGTACGACGAGATTGAGACATGCTGGCCAGCGGAATGGGCCCGATGGCAGGCCCGCGATCCCGCCTGGGGGCCGCCGGGGGGGGGAAACCCTTGGCGGGTTCAACGCTCGGGTGTGTGCGTGGCTAGATCGGATCGCGGGGGCGGTGGAATCTTCCGCGCCAGGGGCCGGGGCGTTTTCACTAGAGTCCCTTGAACTCAACGAGCCGCTCCGGGTGATTGCGGTGACCCACGGTGGCGTGCTGGATATGGCGTATCGATACGCTGCGGGGCTCACGCTCGATGCGCCGAGAAGGCATCAGACCCTGAATGCGGCGCGCAATGTGCTGCGGTTTGAGCGCGGCGTCTGGAATGTCGTTGTCTGGGCCGACACCGAGCATCTGACGCAACCGGGCGACGACCTATAATCTGCGGTTAACCCCTCCAACTGGATTTGCTATGTTTGACCGCGGCCAGACCCTCGATCACACCGACCCTGAGCTCTGGCGGGCGATTCAAGCCGAGAATCGTCGCCAGGAAGACCACATCGAGTTGATCGCTTCTGAAAATTACGCTTCACCGGCGGTCCTTCAGGCGCAAGGGTCGCAGCTGACAAACAAGTATGCGGAGGGTTA
>CAIPGD010000024.1 GCA_903864485.1 uncultured bacterium
GGAATGGTCTGCGCGACACCGCCCGACGCGGTATGCGCCTAATTGTTAGGCCGGCTCAATCGCAAACTGTGGTGACGACTGAGAACGGTGACCGCCAGATCGTCAAGGTCGCTCTCGCGGAACCCGATCCGCTACCGCCAGCCCCGCAGTCAAGCGCCAAATCGTCGCCATCTGCCCCTATTGCGCCGATGGTCACCGCCAAAGCCCCGACAAACCCCGTCGCAGCGCCAGCGATCGGCCCGCTCAGAACGGCGGCGGTATCGAACACTGCAGCAGCCCCCCGATCCGAGCGCGTGCCCGAGCCCAAACGAGAGTCAAACCTCAAAGGCCGAACAGCTTCAGCGCCACCCGTTACAGCAAAAGGCCAGCCAGCCAAAGTCGAAAATCCTCGGGGCACGCGCCGCGCCGGCCAACGAGAGTCCGTCAAAGCGCCGCCCCCCGTTAAGGCGACCGAGCCGAAGGGTGCCCGCAAACCCGCCCCTGCTTCACGCGGCCGCCCCACGCGTCAGCGCTGACCCCACCCCCACTTTAACTGAGACATCATGGGTTTTCTTGCCGGCAAACGCATCCTGATCACGGGACTGCTTTCGAACCGATCAATCGCCTACGGAATCGCAAAAGTCTGCCACCGCGAGGGGGCTGAATTGGCATTCACGTATCAGAATGAGCGGTTTCAGGAGCGAATCGCGGGGCTCGCCGCCGACTTTGGTTCGACGATCACCCTGCCCTGCGATGTTGCCGAAGACGCTGAAATTGACCAGCTGTATGAGGCACTGGCAAAGCATTGGCCCGATGGATTTGATGGGTTGGTGCACGCCATCGCGTTTGCACCTCGAGAAGCAATTGCCGGCGAATTCCTCGCGGGAGCCACCCGCGAATCGTTTCGGATCGCGCATGACATTTCCGCTTACAGCTTCGTCGCATTGGCCCGAGGTGCACTTCCCGCTATGCAGGGCAGACGCGGCGCCATGCTCACGCTGTCCTATCTCGGCGCAGTTCGCATGGTCCCGAACTACAACACGATGGGGCTTGCAAAAGCCTCTCTCGAAGCGTCAGTACGGTATCTGGCAGAAGCGGTTGGCCCTCAGGGAATCCGTGTCAATGGCATCTCGGCTGGCCCGATCCGTACCCTCGCCGCGAGCGGAATCAAAGGCTTCTCAGGCATTTTGGATGTGGTCGCGAAAAACGCACCGCTACGCCGCAACGTCACCACAGAAGAGGTAGGCAACGTTGCCGCCTTCTTGCTGTCCGATTTAGCCGGTGGAGTCACCGCTGAAATCACCTACGTCGACGCTGGCTTTTCCACCTCGATGGGCAGCGCCGTTGGCGCCAGCTCACCGCCTGAACTAACTTAGAACTGACGCAGAATTGACGCAGAAATGACGTAGAAAAGTCACTCTAAAGTCGTCCTTATCTTTCAAATCCCTAGATTAATTTCAAGATGAAAACGAAACTCGCCCCGCTCGCTAGCCCGCTCCTCAACCCGCTCCTCACCCCGCTCGTTACCCCGCCATTCAACCGTCGCCCCAGTGTTTCGCCACTAATATCGGTGATCCTGCTGGTCACCCTTTCAGGCTGCAGTGTCCTGGCAGCCCCATGCCGGATTTCGGCCGCAGTCGTCAAAACAGTCCCCGTCGTCGGCAAAGTGGTTGCCGTTCCACTGGATGCTTGCGCGGATATCATTGACTGATGGCAGCGACGCCACCGGGCGACTGTGCGCTGGTTGTTCGGGGCGTCGGCCGACTCCACCGTGGTGCCCGACCGGGGCAAAACGATCGCTGGGTATTGCGCGAGATCGACCTCAAGGTCAACTGTGGTGAATGCGTCGCCATTGTTGGGGAGTCTGGCGTCGGCAAATCGACTCTAATGCACCTCATTGCAGGACTCGATCGCCCCGACGCGGGGTCGATCGAGCTTCGTGATGGCGATCAGATGGTCCGGGTTGATCAACTGGAAACCGATGCTGCCGCGCGCCTGCGCGGACGTCTGATCGGATTCGTTTTCCAGGCGTTTCACCTGATCCCACATTTGAATGTTCTGCAGAATACTGCGCTGCCCCACCTGCTTGGCGGCGGGAACGAACGGGCTGCGCACGAAGCGGCGGCGGACCTGATGGGGCGACTTGGATTGGGCGATCGACTGCGCGCGCTGCCGGGTGAGCTGTCGGGCGGCGAGCAACAACGCGTTGCACTCGCCCGGGCGCTCATTCACCGCCCGCAAATCATCTTGGCCGACGAACCGACCGGCAACCTGGATCCACATTCAGCTGAACGTGCGCTGACCTTGTTGCGCGCCGAAGCCCGCGCGGTTGGCTCATCGATCCTCATGGTCACTCATTCGACCCAGGCGGCCGCAGGCGCCGACCGTACCCTCCGCCTTGAGCCCAATCGACTGGTTGATCAAACCGCTCGCCGATGACCAACAATTTCAGCGTGATTGCGCGCTGGTGGCTCCTGGCCGCATGGCGAATGCAACCCGGGCGCTGGATCATCGCGATCCTTGCAATCGCCAGCGGCGTCGCGATGGCCCTCGCAATCCATCTGGTCAACGGATCTGCACTTGATGAATTTCGCGACGCGATTGCCCGTATCAATGGCAATGCACAACTGCAACTCGTCAGCCCTGCAGGCCTCTTCGATGAATCGGTCTGGCCAGTCGTCGCCAGTGCACCAGAGGTCGCGCAAGCCAGCCCCGTACTCGACCTGCGCCTCGGCTCTTCGCGGCAGGATGCCTACCGCGTCATCGGACTTGACATACTTCGAGCCGCCGCTGTCACGCCAGCCCTCCTTCCGATCCCGGCGACACCGGAAACCGATAACGGTTCTGCTTCCGCGTTGTTTGCAGCCGACCAGGTCTTTCTGTCGGAACAATCGCGCAAGCAGTTCGGTTCTCCAGCCAATGGAGATTCAATCGAACTCGTCGTAGGCCTCAGCAACGTCAGGCTTGAGGTCGCGGGTTCCGTGGATCTCGATGACCGGATTCTTCTGACGGATCTGGCAACCGCGCAGTGGCGCTTCAACGCACTCGGACGACTGAGCCGAATCGACCTCCGTCTGGATTCCACCCTGCCCAAAGCGATTGCCATTGGCCGACTGCACGATCGCTTAACCCGGGCTGGTTTTAAGGGACTTGAGCTTTTGGAGCCCGACGCCTCGGTACAAAGAATGTCCAACCTGTCGCGGGCGTATCGCGTCAACCTTGCGGTGCTGGCCCTCGTCGCACTGTTCACAGGAGCGTTTCTGGTCTGGACGGCGTTGACGCTCGCGGTACGACGCCAACGATCGGTTCTGGCACTGCTCGGTGTGCTGGGGATGCCACCGAACGGGGTTACTGCGCTGGTCGCATTACAGGGTCTGACGGTTGCGCTGGCGGGAAGTTTGCTGGGTATCGGCCTGGGGGTTCTGGCCGCGCAGGGGCTACTGCTCACCGTTGGCGGCGACCTCGGTGGGGGCTATTTTTCAGGAATTGCCCGACTGCGGGCAGACCCCCTGACATTGCTTGCCTTCGTTGGAGCAGGCACCCTGGTCGGCGTGCTTGCCAGTTGGGCGCCAGCCCGAGCAACGAGTCGTATGACCCCAATCGATGGCTTACGAGATACCGGTGGCGAAGCGATCCCGCGTGGGCAAACTCGAAAACTGGCGTCGTGGTCCATCGGGCTGCTTGCTTCTGGCGCCCTCTTGCTGCAAGCGCCAACCATCGAGGAGCTGCCCATTCCTTCCTATATTGCGATTGCCTGTTGGCTTCTGGCAGGAATCACGTTGGTCCCCGTGATGTTGTCGACAGTTGCTCGAGATGAACCAATCCCCTGGCGCCGCCCGCCCTTTTGGCTGGCTATTACCCGCGTCGTTCAGGCGCCCTCGCAGTCGACCGGCGTCGTCGCCGGTGTGGTGGCGAGCTTCGCACTGGGGTGTGCGATGGCCATCATGGTTCAGAGCTTTCGCGATTCGGTCATCGACTGGCTGGACGTGGTGCTTCCGGCCGACCTGTATCTGCGGGCACCGAGCGCGGGCGGTTCGGCAGCGTTTTCATCGCCGATGCAGTCAAAATTAAGAGCCGTCCAGGGCATATCCCGGATTGAATTCTTGCGTAGCCGAGAGCTGATCCTTGACCCGCAACGTCCGGCGGTCGCGCTGCTTGCACGTCGGATCGATCTGCAGCACCCGGAGTCTGGGCTGCCCATGACAGGACCTACGGTCAAGAACCCGGCGGGATCGATCCCAATCTGGATTTCGGAGCCGCTCGCGCGCCGCGATGGCCTTCGCCCCGGCATGCAAATGGTGTTGCCACTGGACGGGACTGCCACCTTCTTTATCGCCGGGGTATGGCGAGATTATTCTCGCCAGCACGGATCGATCGTCATACAGGCCGAAGACTACCGACGCCTGACAGCGGATGATTCGGTCAGCGATGCCGCAATCTGGCTTGAGCCCGGCGCAAACGCTGACTCGGTAAGTGCCAAGATTCAGTCAGTCCTGCCCGCCGACGCCCGTTTTGATCTTCGCAGCTCCGCCCAAATTCGGACCTTGTCACTGACCGTGTTCGACCGCAGCTTCGCCGTGACCTACGCGCTCGAAGCCGCCGCCATTGGCGTTGGCATCCTTGGAGTTGCTGCGGCGTTTGGCGGCCAGTCGCTTGCCCGCAGGCGCGAATTCGGCATTCTTAGGCACCTCGGGGCAACCCGCAACCAATTGCGTCAGCAGATCACGATCGAAGCGCTCACGATCGCCACCCTCGGCGTCATCTGGGGCGGCATGGTGGGCGCTGCCATCGCCGCCATCCTCGTTTTTCAAGTCAATCCGCAATCTTTTCACTGGACCATGAACTGGTCTGTGCCCTGGGGCCTCCTGCTGGCCACTGGCCTGACACTGATTGGCGCCGCGGTCTTGGCTGCAAGGCTTGCAACGCGACAAGCGCTCGAAGAATCTCCTTCAAATGCCGTACGGGAGGACTGGTGAGCTCGACTCCATCGCCAACCAAGATCCCTCGACGCGTGTTTCTTGAGCGCGCAGTTCAACGCTCAATTCAACGCTCAGTACAGACCGCGGCGCTGATTGGGGCTACCCCGCATGCCTTGGTCTTGGCTCGGGGCAGCGCGGATAACCAAGCGCCCGAGTTTGAAGTGGTTCGGCCACGCCGCCTTCGGTTCCCCGAAGATCACGGCGCTCATCCCGGTTTCCGAACCGAGTGGTGGTACCTGACCGGTTGGCTCGAGCGCCAGGATGCCCCCCCATGTGGCGTGCAAATCACATTTTTTAGAGCCCGCACCCGCCACCCCGACGCGAATCCCAGCCGCTTTGCACCGACCCAACTCCTGTTTGCACATGCAGCCCTAGCACTACCCGAAGAGGGGCGTCTACTGCATGATCAGCGCGCTGCACGAAGTGGTTTCGGACTTGCGCAGGCCGCTGTTCAAGACACACAGGTTCAGATCGGGCCCTGGAAACTGGCCCGGACCGATATTGACCAGTACCGGGCCCAAATTCGAAGCCAAGCCTTCGAGCTTGCACTTTCGTTCAAGCCGGCTGGAGAGCCCCTGCTACAGGGCAACAACGGCGTTTCCGCGAAGGGGCCGAACCCGGAGCAAGCGAGCTTTTACTACAGCCGCCCGCAACTGCAGGTCAGCGGTGAGATTCAGGTGCGGTCAAAAGCTCAAACCGTGACCGGCCGCGCCTGGCTTGATCATGAATGGTCGAGCACGCTTCTCGAAACAGGTGCCGTAGGATGGGACTGGGTTGGAATCAACCTACATGATGGTGGTTCGCTTACGGCATTTCGAATCCGTGACGCCCATGGCAATTCCCGATGGCAACACCTTGCATGGCGGGATTCGCAGGGGCGCCAAGAAGTATTGCAGGCGGGGGCGACCCAATCGACGACCGATGTTGTCTTCGAACCCCTTCGCATCTGGCGATCGAGCCGAAGTGGAGCCGACTGGCCCGTCTCAATGAGACTGAGGATGCGCGATCAGTCCTCAAAAAAAGAACGGATTCTTCGCTTGATTCCGCTGCTCGACGATCAGGAGGTCGATGCTCGTGCAAGCACCGGGGGCTATTACTGGGAAGGTGCGGTTCGCCTGGTCGACGGCGATCATTCCGAGGCACCCGAAATCGGCCGGGGCTATCTTGAACTGACGGGCTACGCCGGTCCTGTTTCACTCTAGGGAACTGATCCTGTTGAGCCCCCTCAGGCAACCGGCGGCATCATGACCGAAGCATCCAGCGCATTGGCGCCCTCCGGTTCACCAATCGACACCGCCAGGACTTTATCAATGCGCTTGGCGTCCATATCCACAATTTCGAACGACCAGTCTTCCCAGACCACCCGATCGGTCACGCCGGGCAAACGTCCAAGCATCAGCATCATCATGCCGGACAGGGTATGAAAACGCCCCTTGTCCTCCTCGGGCACCGAACGGAGTCCAAGCCGGTCTTTGAGTTCCGGGACCGGAATCAGACCATCGAGTAGCCAACTGCCGTCCGTCCGCTGCACGGCCCAGGCGTCCTCGGCGTGGCGAGGTTTAAATTCGCCCGTAATCACTTCCATGACGTCCTGCAAGGTGACGATTCCGAGGACCTCACCGTACTCATCGATCACGAAGGCAAGCTGAACCCCAGAGGAACGGAAATTCTCCAGCAGCTCCATTCCCGTGAGACTTTCCGGCACAAAAACAGGCGGTTGCAGAAGGCCTTCGCGCGCCAGATCGAGAGGTTCGCCGCGCAACGTTGCCCCCAGTAGCGCACGTGCGGCGACCACGCCAACGACGTCATGGAGCCCACCCCGCACGACCGGAAAACGGGAGTGCTCCGATGCCTCAAGCCGCCGCAAATTTTCTTCGGTCGGCACTAAGCGATCAAGGACCAC
>CAIPGD010000025.1 GCA_903864485.1 uncultured bacterium
CCTTAAATTTTGAAGGGTTGGGACCAACGCTTCCAGATCATGGCCATCGATCGGCCCGACGTAATTGAAGCCGAACTCTTCGAACATGGTCGCTGAGGACACCATCCCCTTGGCATGTTCTTCGAAGCGCCGCGCGATCTCGAGAACGGGGGGGGCGATCGAGAGCACATCGCGCGCAAAACTTCGCGCAGCTGCGTAAAAACGCCCCGAAAGCAATCGCGCCAAATAACGGTTCAGAGCGCCAACCGCGGGCGAGATCGACATGTCGTTGTCGTTCAGAATGACGAGAAGATCAATGTCGGCCGTTACGCCCGCATTGTTCATTGCTTCGAAGGCCATTCCGGCACTCATGGCCCCGTCACCGATCACTGCAATATGGCGACGTCGGCGCGGTCCGACGTTGTCGCCGAGATTGCGCGAGGCCACCGCCATCCCGAGCGCTGCCGAGATGCTTGTTGAAGAGTGCGCGGTGCCAAACGTGTCGTACTCACTTTCGGCACGACGGGGAAACCCTGATAGACCTCCCAGTTGTCGAAGCGTCGGCATGGCGTCGCGGCGCCCCGTCAGGATCTTGTGGGGATAACTTTGATGGCCAACGTCCCAGACAATCCGGTCGCGTGGTGTATCGAATACACGATGCAGCGCGATGGAGAGTTCAACCGTGCCCAAATTAGACGAGAGATGGCCCCCGGTCTGCGATACGGTCTCGAGCAGAAACGCTCGCAGTTCGTGCGCGAGTGGTTGAAGCCTCGATCGGTCGAGGCGACGCAGATCGGCCGGTGAGTTGATTCGATCAAGCGTTGGATAAGCGGTCTTGGTCATCGGCGGATTGGGTTAAGCACGACGCTTGATGATACGGTCAGCCAGATCAATCAAACGGCGAGAACGGTCGCCCCAAGGCGAAAGAGCAGTAACTGCCTCGTCCCGCAGAGTAATCGCCAGCGTGCGCGACGCTTCGAGTCCGAGCAAGGACACAAAAGTCGGTTTATTGTGCTCCGAATCCTTGCCGGCTGTCTTGCCCAGCGTCTGCGTATCGGATTCAACATCAAGTACATCGTCAATGACCTGAAACGCCAAACCGACCAGGGTTGCGTAATGGTCGAGCTCCGACGGGATGAAAGCCCCGTCCGAATCAGCGGCCTGTGGGCCCGTCAACCATCCCAGACGCACCGACGCCCGAAGCATGGCTCCGGTCTTTGCCCGATGCATCGCTTCGAGCGCTTCCCGGTCAAGGGTATGCCCAACCGCCGAAAGATCAAGCGCCTGCCCACCAACCATCCCGTGGGCGCCAGCCGCCGCAGCCAACTCGGCCACCATCTTCACGACTGCGGACGCACTCACTGACCGATCCACCGATTGGGCCAGCGCGGCAAACGCCAGGGATTGCAATCCGTCTCCAACCAACATC
Organism: uncultured bacterium; assembly: GCA_903864485.1. Lineage (GTDB taxonomy): Bacteria > Pseudomonadota > Gammaproteobacteria > Burkholderiales > Burkholderiaceae_E > RFPW01. Next base: position 1,409 of record CAIPGD010000025.1, read on the forward strand.
GCTGTGGCCTCGCCATAGGCCACATGGACGGTGGGTTTACCCCGACGCAAGACATCGTTATCCATGCAGGGCAGATCGTCGTGGACGAGCGAGTAGGCGTGGACCAGCTCGACTGCACTGGCGGCCAGATCGAGTGCTGGGTCAGAAGCCCCTGACAATTCGCCGGCCGCATAGACCAGGAGCGGCCGGATCCGCTTGCCACCGTCCAGAACCGCGTAGCGCATGGCGTCGAGCAATAGCGGCGGTTGCGCGCCGCAGCCGTCGATAAGACGCTCAAGCGCGCGCTCCACCGACGCTTGTCGTTGCACCGTCCAATCGGTAAAAACGGGGTCGACCGGATGGATCTGACGCGGCGCCGACATCTCAGAATGCTCGATTTTTGGTTCCATGTCGTTGATTTTACAATTCTCAGGGCCTTGACCTTGAAACCGGTGAGGGTAGACTCCCTTCTCTGTCATGAAGGTTTCATTAGAAAGGGTGGAACATGTCGGATCTGGGGCTGCGTGCAGCCTGGACGCCGGTCAAGTCACAACTTCCGGTTTCGGCCTATTTCGACGACGCGCTATTTAAGCGAGAGATCGATTGGTTTTCAAACAACGGCCCACGTTACGTCGGCCACACGTTGATGGTGCCCGAGCGCGGAGACTACTTCGCCCTCCCCCATGAGGGTGAGGGGCGTGTGCTAATCCACGGCCCGAGTGGCGTTGACGTGCTGTCCAATGTCTGCCGCCACCGCCAAGCCATTATGCTCAACGGAAGGGGGAAGACCGAAAGCATCGTCTGCCCTCTGCATCGCTGGACCTACGATCTGGAAGGCCGGCTATTGGGAGCACCCCATTTCGCCGAACAACCTTGCGTCCAGCTCGAGCGCTCAACGGACCTTCAAAACTGGCGCGGCCTCCTTTTCGAGGGGCCGAACACCATTGCGGACACGCTGGCAGGAATGGTCGCTGCCGACCAGTTCAACTTTGAGGGCCACGTCCTGGATCATGTTGAGATTCATGAATGTGCCTATAACTGGAAGACCTTTATCGAGGTCTACCTCGAGGATTACCACGTTGGTCCTTTTCATCCAGGGCTTGGTCGATTCGTCACCTGTGATGACTTGCGCTGGGAGTTCGGGCGCCAGTGGTCGGTGCAAACCGTTGGGGTGAATGCCGAACTCGCGCGTCCAGGAACATCGGTCTATCAGCGCTGGCATGCCGAGCTGATGCGTTTTCGCGGCGGCATTGCGCCCCAGCATGGCGCGATCTGGATGACGCTCTACCCGAACGTGATGGTTGAGTGGTACCCGCATGTGCTGGTGGTTTCGACTCTGATCCCCAAAGGTCCGCAGGCGACCACGAACATCATCGAGTTCTATTACCCCGAAGAAATCGCCCTTTTCGAGCGCGAATTTGTGGAGGCTGAGCGGGCCGCCTACCGGGAAACCTGCGTTGAAGATGACGAGATCGCGCTACGCATGGATGCGGGTCGGCGCGCGCTGCTGAACCGTGGCCAGGACGATGCGGGCCCCTACCAATCGCCCATGGAGGATGGCATGCAGCATTTTCATGAGTGGTGCCGCCGCGAACTTTATGTCTAGTCCACTCATCACGGTTGACGAGTTACTCAGTGCGCAGGCCCGAGCAGGGCAAGCAGGGGGCACTCA
>CAIPGD010000026.1 GCA_903864485.1 uncultured bacterium
CGCCAGACCGCGCGGGGCTCGCCTTGGCAAGGAGGGTCCTGAGGTCGGCAAACCGGTAGGTTTCGGCGCCAATGGCGTAACGGTAGGCCACAGGGAAGACCAGGGTAGGGAACGATTGCCGCGCTGGAATCGAGAATGGATTCTAGCGTGATCAGGGTCAGCCACGGCTTCGAGCCGGCTGTTGAGTCACTGGGTAGAGGGCGCGCAAGGACGAGGCCAATGTCTGATACTTCCCGCAGGATGACGCCCTCGCCCGCGCGCAGAATCAGGGATTGCTTTGCAGCCGAATCGCCCGCGGACCACTCAATCCGATACGACCCAGCAACCACGAACGCCACGGTGGCCAAAGTGGTCAAGGTAGTCGGGGACGCCCAGTGATGGTTGTGTGGAAGGGATGCGTGGTCGCCCTGCGCTGAATCCGGAACCGGTTCGCCGTGGATCACGAGAACGGTACTGCGCACCTGCTCACGTCGGGTCATGAGATTAAGGGCTTGAACCGTTGTCGCGGCGATCTGCGCCTCGATCGCTTCTTCACCGCCAAACGAGATCCGTTCGCCCGGATCGGTCAGAGTGATTGGGGCGCCACGCTGGTTCAGGATCAGGGGGCCGCCGTTGAGCAGAATCAATGTCCGGTCGACTTGTTCGAAAGTGGAGAAACGACCACTTGTCTCAATGTCGGCGACGCTGATCCGCCAAGACCAGTTGGGATCGCTAGATCCGGTCGGGGTGTCCGTACGCCTGTCAGTGGCCAGGGTTCTGGTTACGCCCTGGCCGTTTTTCCAGGGCTCTGGCTTTGCATCGACGAGCGCGAAGCGCTGAATCGAATGGGTCGGATGGGTCGGATGGGTCGGATGGGTCGAATGGATCGGGCGGGGCTTGCTTGGCTGGTAGCGTTCCCAACCCGCCTTGCGCAGCGCGCAGGCCGGGCAGTCGTCGCATCCATAACCCCAAGAATGCAGGCGAGATCGATCGCCTAAGTAGCACGAGTGAGTTTCTAGTCGGATCAACTCAACGAGCACGTCCTCACCCAAATCCGCGGCCATGGCCCATGTGGCCGCTTTGTCCAACCACATCAACGGGGTCTCGATCACGACCCGCGTGTCCAGACCGAGTGATAGCGTGACCTGCTGGGATTTGAGGGTGTCATCCCGACAGTCGGGATAGCCGGAATAGTCCGTCTCGCACATCCCGCCGACCAGCACGCTAAGCCCGCGCCGGTAGGCTAACGCGCCAGCCAAGGTGAAAAAGAGGAGATTTCGACCGGGTACGAAGGTGTTGGGCAAGCCGTTGGCGTTGAACTCAATGGCGCGCTGCGAGGTCAGTGCGCTCGAGCTGATTTCGCCCAGTGCGGCGAGATCAAGCACGCGATCCTCGCCAAGTTTTTTGCCCCAGGCCGGGAAGCGCTCTCGCAGCGATTGCAACACCTGGGTCCGGCACTGGAGCTCGATCCGGTGCCGTTGCCCATAGTCAAAACCAATGGTTTCGACCCGCTCGAAGCGGTCAAGGGCCCAGGCGAGGCAGGTGGTCGAATCCTGCCCGCCAGAGAAAAGGACCAAGGCGCCAGCATGCGGGTTCATGGTCGGACCTTGGGTTCAGGACACCGCGCCAACACCGTATTTGCCGGTGAGCAAGCTGCCAGTGCGAAAACGCTCAAGTGCGTAGGGTGTGAGTGGAACATCGGTCGCCAGGCCGATTGCCTCCTGTGCAAGGATGCGCCCGATCCCCGGTGAGAGCTTGAAGCCATGGCCGGAAAACCCGTACCCCACGATCAACCCCGACATGCCTTCGACGCGACCGAGCACCGGGTTCCAATCAGGTGTGACGTCGTAGACACCGGTCCACGACGAGGCCACCCCGGCCGCTTCGTAAGAGGGGAATCGCTCGGCAACTTGGGTTGCCACTTCGATGATCGTATCCATCGAGATGTGGCCCTGTTCGTTGTCGGGTGCAGCGAGGGTCTCGCCCGCGATACCTTCGCTCACCAGCATTTGCGTGCCGCCATAACTGCGGCAATACAGCATGCCGGGAGAGCCTAAATCCTTGTACACCGGCATTTGGTAGGTGTAAGGCTCTGGGCCTTCCAGTGCGAAGACGGTATGCCGCTCGGCGTTGACCGGGGAGGCAATACCGGTCCAACGCTCAATATCGCGGGCCCAGATGTTTTGGGTGCTGATGATGAGGGGTGCGTTGAAGCGTCCGATCGAGGTGTCGACGCCGACCACATGACCCTGTTCATGCAAAAGCGTATGCACTTCAACGCCTTCGATGATTTTTGTGCCAAGGCGACGGGCCGAGCGGGCGAAACTGGTCGCGACCAGATAGGCGTCGGCGAACCCAGCTTCGGGTTCATAACCAATCAAGGCGGCGTCATCAAAGCGCGCGATTGGTAACAAGTCGCCGGCCTGCTTGGCGTCCAGGGTCTGAACTTGAATGCCCTTGGCGCGCTGACCGTCGAGCGCTGAGCGCAACGCGTCGAGCTTGTTGCCGTCGGGGGCCGCGATCAGATAGCCGCAGGCCACGAGCCCAGCCGATGCTTCCGGGTCGCCCAGATATTGGGAGAAATTCTTGAACACTTGCCATGAGGCTTTAGCGAGCTCGACATTTTCAATCACCGAATAGTGGGTTCGCAAAATCCCCGAGGACTGTGAGGTGGTCCCCGCGCCGATCTGCGTCCGATCGAGAACCAGGATCCTGCCCGCCCCAAATTTGGCGAGGTGATAGGCGACCGAACTGCCGATCACGCCAGCCCCAATCACAATTACGTCATAATTTTCCATACGAACCTCAAAGTGAACGTGCAGGTCATTGCGCCATCATGCGGGCGGTGATTGCGGGTACAGGATGACTGACAAGAATTTGATCGGGCACGCCACCAGGCGCTCGGGTCCGTGCGGGAGTGTGCCCTGAAAGGTGAGCGAGTCGCCGGGCTCCAGCAAGTAGGTTTGCTGCCCACACCGGTATTCGATCTGGCCCTCGAGCATGTACAGAAATTCGGTCCCGGGGTGCTGAAAAATCGGATAACGCTGCGAGTCGTCATCCATCGTGATCAAGAATGGTTCGAAAAGCTTGACCGGTCCCTGGTCATAGGCCAACAGATGGTAGGTGTGCCCACTCTTCGTCCCGCGGCGCACGACCTCCATTCCCTGACCGCGCTTGACATGCTGCGCGGTTGCTCCGGTCGCATCGTACTTGTTGAACAGCAGCGCCATTGGCACGCCGAGGGCGCGGGCGATTCGCGACAGCGTGTCGAGCCCAGCCGTGGTCTGACCGGTTTCGATTTTTGAAAGCATGCCGCGACTGAGATTAGCCATCTCGGCCACCTGAGCCAGCGTCAAGGCATGGCGCAGGCGCAAATCACGGATCGCTGATCCCACCGAGTCCTCGAGTGAGGGCGGCTGTGCGTTGGGGTCAATGGTCAGGCGGTCCATGGCAGCAGATGAAATGACGAACCCGGAAGGGGTTTCCTTTGATGCATACAAATTGCTCTACAAGAAACTCGGCGCTATGATACGTCGACTTTGTTGATCCGCGAACCGAATCTCGGACCGAATCCCACCAGTTTTACATTCTGGAGCTGTCGATGACTGCTGATCCGTTGCTGAGCACTCTGGCACAAGTGGGCGCCGCTCTGCCTCAGCCCTTGAAATTTGGGACGGTCGATGCGGCTCAGGCGCACTTGAGCGCGCAGGGCGTGGGCCATGTGCTCGCGCAGTTTGTCGATATCCATGGCGTTGCGAAGGCCAAGGCGGTGCCGGTTGCTCACCTCCAATCCATCCTGACCGATGGCGCTGGATTTGCCGGGTTTGCAATCTGGGGAGTGGGCATTGAGCCGCACGGTCCCGATTTCATGGCTGTTGGGGACTTGGGAACGATCTCGCTCATGCCCTGGCAGCCGGGGTTTGCGCGAATCGTTTGCGAGGGCCATGTGCACGGTGCGCCATGGCCATTCGATAGTCGCGTTTTACTGCGCCGTCAGATCGATCGCCTGACGGCACACGGGTGGACGCTCTTCACGGGTCTCGAACCAGAGTTTTCTCTCTTGCGTCGCAACGCGCAGGGCCAGATCGAGCCGTGTGATCCGAGTGATACCTTGGCCAAGCCCTGTTACGACTACAAGGGCTTGTCGAGGACCCGAATATTTCTTGAGCGGCTCTCGATCGCGCTTCGATCCACTGGCATTGATGTGTATCAGATTGATCATGAAGATGCGAATGGTCAATTTGAGATTAACTACACTTACACCGACTGCCTGACCTCCTGCGATCACTTCATTTTCTTCAAAATGGCGGCCAGCGAGATTGCTCATGAGATGGGCTTGGTCTGTTCGTTCATGCCAAAGCCGTTCGCGAATCGGCCCGGCAATGGGATGCACATGCACCTGTCGATCGGCGATGGCGAGCGCAATCTGTTTCAGGATCGCAGCGACCCCAACGGACTCGAACTGTCGACTCTTGGTTATCAATTCCTGGGCGGATTGCTCGCCCACGCGCCAGCGTTGGCGGCCTTGTGCGCGCCAACCGTCAATTCATACAAGCGGCTGGTCGTCGGGCGATCACTGACGGGCGCAACCTGGGCGCCCGCTTACATCAGCTATGGCGACAATAATCGCTCCACCATGGTCCGGATCCCAAAAGGCAGGCTCGAGCTGCGTTTGCCCGACGGATCGTGCAATCCCTATCTGGCGACCGCTGCGGTGATTGCCGCCGGCCTTGATGGGGTCGCCCGCAAGCTCGATCCCGGTGCGCCCCGTAACGTCAATCTGTACGACTGGAGCGAGTCTCAACTGGCCGAGGCCGGCATCGGCAAGCTGCCGCAAAACCTGGATGCAGCGATTGATGCGCTCGCGGCCGATGCGGTGATTTGTGAGGCTTTAGCGCCGCTGACCGATGAATTCATTCGACTCAAACGCATGGAATGGATCGAGTACATGCGTCATGTTTCCGAGTGGGAAATTAAGAACTACCTCGAATTTTTCTAATGAATAAGACTTTTTAGGAATTTCTCATGTGTGGAATCGTTGGCCTACTGGTCAAGACTGCAGCATTGCAGGAGCGCTTGGGCGAGTTGATGGTCCCGATGCTGATCGGGATGAGCGACCGTGGCCCTGACTCGGCGGGGATGGCTGTGTTTTCCGATCCGCTGCCTGAGGGCCAGCGTCAGATCAGTTTGTATTCGGGCTTAACTGACGCAGGTGCAA
>CAIPGD010000027.1 GCA_903864485.1 uncultured bacterium
CTCGTTCTGACCAAAACACGACGCCGTCCCGATCTGACGCCGATCGCTACCGTCGATGAAGTGTTGTACGAGCGCGCTGACGTGTCGCTGCTTAAATTGGGGAAGGCCCCCGAGTGAACACCCCAGGCCTGGGTGCCCTTGAGCTTGCAAGGGTTCGCCTTCGCAACCCATGGCTGGCATTGCCTGCGCTGATTGCACTGAGCGTTACGCTGGCACTCTGGCTCAGCCCAGAGACCAATCGCCAACTGTTCGCGGGGCTTAATAATCTGGCCCGCGGCTCCACCGCACCATTCTGGCTGTTTGCCACCCTGGCGGGCGACACCACGGTCGTCCTGGCGCTTCTGACGGCGATGCACTGGCGGCGGCCTCTGGCAATTCGTGCCGTTCCCCTGACCTTGTTAATCGTCGCCTTACTCACGCATATTCCAAAACCACTTTTCAACGCACCGAGGCCTCTCGCCGTGTTGGGTGTCGACGCAGTCGCCGTTCTTGGCCCCGCCCTCACCACGCAATCGTTTCCGTCGGGTCACGCGGCGACAGCGTTCGCCGGTGCCGCACTGGTCACTTTCGCGGGAGCATCCACCCTCAGCGCGACGCTCGCATTACTCGCGGCCACGCTCATCGCGGTCTCTCGATGCGTGGTCGGCGCGCATTGGCCCATCGACGTCACGATGGGCGCCGCATTCGGTTGGCTAGGGGCGTGGATCAGCGTGTATGGGTCCGGCCGGGCCGGCCCGGTCACTGCACGGTGGCTGCACCGCGTCGGCCTCGTCATCGTCGCGCTGTGCTGGCTTGGCATCGTCAGCCAGCGAATTGTGCTGTTGAAAGAGTCCGGTTCTAAAATCAAGGTTTCGTCGGCTGGCCAGCCGTCCATGGGTTAGACGCTTTATGCTCCTGATGCTCGATAACTACGACTCCTTCACCTGGAACCTGGTGCAGTACCTCGGTGAGCTTGGGGAGGAAGTCCACACCGTTCGCAACGATGCGTTGAGCGTGGCCGAACTGAGGGATCTTGGAGCGACTCGTCTCGTCGTGTCCCCGGGGCCCCGCACCCCCGACGAAGCCGGAGTTTCGGTCGAATGTATTCTTTCAATGGCCGGCCAGATTCCGATCCTGGGGGTCTGCCTCGGCCACCAGGCCATCGGGCGCGCGTTCGGTGCGCAGGTCAACCGGGCCCAGACGGTGATGCACGGAAAGACTTCCGTTATTCATCATGATCGCCGTGGCGTGTTCGATGGGCTGCCGGAGCGCTTTCAGGTGATGCGTTACCACTCACTCGCCATAGATCGTGCAACGCTGCCAGGCTGTTTAGAGATCAGCGCCTGGACCGACGACGGCGAAATCATGGGCGTACGGCATCGCGAGTTTTTAATTGAAGGGGTGCAGTTTCACCCCGAATCATTAGCCTCTGAGCACGGTCATGCCATGTTGCGGAATTTTCTTAAGCTGACCGAAACAATACGATGACCGTGATCACTCCCCAAGAAGCGTTGTCCCGAACAATCGACCACCGAGAGATTTTTCAGGACGAGATGCTCCACCTCATGCGGCAGATCATGCTCGGTGAAATCTCGCCAGTTATGACAGCCGCGATCCTGACCGGATTGCGCGTCAAAAAAGAGACGGTCGGAGAAATCGCGGCTGCGGCGATGGTGATGCGCGAGTTCGCTATCCCGGTGAAGGTCGGCCCCGGCGCTCCGATCGTCGATATCGTTGGCACGGGGGGCGATGGCGCCCACACCTTCAATATCTCCACCGCAGCAATGTTCGTCACCGCGGCAGCGGGCGCACGGGTTGCCAAGCACGGCAATCGCAGCGTCTCGTCCAAGTCCGGAGCGGCCGATGTCCTCGAATCCTTGGGGGCTGCAATTACCCTCGATGCCGCCCAGGTCGCGCAGTGTCTCGAACAAACCGGCATTGGATTTATGTTCGCGCCCAATCATCATCCTGCGATGAAGAACGTTGCGCCGGTGCGCCGTGAAATGGGGGTGCGGACTCTGTTCAATATTCTGGGGCCGCTGACGAATCCCGCATCGGCACCCAATACGCTGATGGGCGTATTTCATCCTGATCTTGTGGGCATTCAAGTCCGCGTGATGCAACAACTGGGTGCCGAGCGGGTGCTCGTGGTCCATGGTCAGGATGGAATGGATGAGATTTCGCTCGGAGCCGCTACCCTGGTGGGCGAACTCCGGGATGGGGTCATCCGTGAATACGTGATTCACCCCGAAGATTTCGGGATCGCGATGGCATCCAATCGCTCCTTGCGGGTCGCCAATGCAGACGAATCCAAAACGATGCTGCTCGATGCGCTGGCCAATTCCCCTGGGACCCCGCGCGAGATTGTCGTGCTCAATGCGGGCGCCGCGTTGTATGTCTCAGGTATCGCTGAGACATTAACGAACGGTATCGAGCGAGCGCGCGCAGCCATCGCCAGCGGTGATGCCCGTCGCCGACTCGATCTGTTTATCGACACGACCCGTGCACTGGCTGCAGGAGGGCGGGCTGGTGAGTGACATCCTTCAAAAGATTCTTGCGGTCAAGCATGAAGAGATTTCAGCGGGCCGTGCGAAGCGTAGTTTCGCCAGCCTGGTGCGTGAAGCTCAGGATCGGCGTGGCGGTCATCGGGGGTTTGCCCAGGCTATTCTTTCTCGAATAAAGAATGATTCGGCGGCTGCCGACGAAAAGTCCGAGATGGCGCGAACCGCGGTCATCGCCGAGTGCAAGCGTGCGAGTCCTTCGAAAGGCTTGCTGCGCGAACCGTTCGAGCCCGCATCGATTGCTGCTTCGTATGAGCAGGGCGGCGCAACCTGCCTCTCGGTGCTCACCGACCAATCATTCTTTCAGGGCAAGCCTGACGATCTGCTCGCCGCTCGTGCGGCTTGTACGCTCCCTGTGATTCGCAAGGATTTTGTGGTCGACCCTTGGCAAGTGGCTCAATCGGGTGCCATGGGTGCTGATGCAATTTTGCTGATCGTCGCCGCCCTGAGCAATGCCCAATTGAATGAACTTGAATCGGCCGCCGTCGAACTTGGTCTTGATGTGCTGGTGGAAGTCCACGACGGGCACGAGCTCGAGCGGGCGTTGCGCCTTTCGACACCGCTAATCGGTATCAACAACCGGAACTTGCGCACCTTTGAAGTGTCGCTCGACGTCTCGATCGAGTTGCTTCGCGAGATACCACCCGATCGGACCTTGATTACCGAAAGCGGCATCCTCTCGCGTGATGATGTCGAGCGGCTTCGGGGCCATGGCATCTACGGCTACCTGGTGGGTGAAGCCTTTATGCGAGCCTCAGACCCCGGGCAGGCCCTCAAGACACTGTTTGCGGATTAACGGCAGGTGCGGTTGGGTTTGTACCCAGCCAGGCCGATCGACGCGCCTGCTCGGCCTGGAGATCGCGCCGATCTCGTTCGTGCAGCTCATGGTGCCCGCCCGCCCCCTGGCCTGTCGACTCGATCGTTTGGATCTGGAGCTTGACGACCTCTGCGCGAGGCGCTTCGAGTTCGATATCAAAGCTTAGTAGTTCATCGCGCCGAAACGCATGAACACGGACCCGATCGCCCGCGCGCTTGCGGCCCAGCTGGGTTTTCCAGGATGTTTCATTGACGCGCAACCCGTCCATCGCGA
>CAIPGD010000028.1 GCA_903864485.1 uncultured bacterium
AGCTTCTCGATGTCTGACGGGGGCGCCCAGCGATCGATTTCGGCGCAGGCAAAATAGCTTTCGCAGGGGATTTTGTGCGCCACGCGGTGGGGAGAATCAAGGGCGTCGGTTGCCATGTTGGCGCCATGGATGGATGCGATGGAGCGGAATCGGTCGGGGAAATCCACTGCCGCCCAAACCACAAACGGACCACCCATGCAGTAGCCAACGGTCCCAATGCGGGACGAGTCTGCGTCGGTGTGTTCGTCGACAAACCGCAACATCGCTTGGGTGTCGCAGCGGGTAGTGGCTGCATCCAAAGAGCGCATCAGCGTGAACATTTCCGCCATGGCTACTTCAGTGCGTTCCTTTAGAAAATATTCGCGCGCATGACGGTAATAAAGGTTTGGAAGAACGACAAAATAGCCGGCCGATGCAAGACGCCTCGCCATGTCGTGAAGCTCCTCGCGTTTGCCAGGGGCATCCATATAAAAAAGAACGACGGGAAATGGGCCTCCTTCGTCGGGGTAGGCCACGAAGGTGTTCATGGCACCTGCTGCGGTCGGCAACTCAATGTGCTCTTCGATCATGATGCGAGTCCTTGGTAATACTGTTCCGTCGCGAAGCGTGTCGTTCGCTTCGTTGTGCTTTTACTGGGGTTCTACTTCCTGATAGGCCCATCTGAGCCATGGCATTAGTGCGATAAGGTCAGACGCTTCGACAGTGGCTCCGCACCAAATCCTCAAGCCAGCGGGCGCTTCCTTATAAGAACCAATATCGTAGGCGACATTCTCATCTTCGAGCAGTTGCACCATTGCCTTCACTTGCTCTGGAGACCGATCGACGCGCAGGCAGACGCTGGTGTTCGAGCGCGTGCTGGGGGCGTTTGCAAGAAAAGTAATCCATGGATTGACCGTCACGAAATCAACGATGACTTGTAGGTTGGCTTCGCTGCGGCTGATGGTTCCCTGCGCGCCACCGAGTGAGTCAACCCATCGCAGTGCGTCAAGGTAGTCGGCGACGCAGAGCATGGAGGGCGTGTTGATCGTCTCGCCCCGAAACAAGCCCTCTGAGACCTGCCCGTTGTGAGTCATTCTGAAAATCTTAGGCATCGGCCAAGGCGGGCTGTAGTGGCCAAGTCGCGCAATCGCCCGAGGACTCATGACCAGCATGCCGTGCGCACCCTCTCCGCCAAGTACCTTCTGCCAGGAGTAGGTCACCACATCCAGCTTTTCCCAGGGCATCTCCATGGCGAACACCGCAGAGGTGGCGTCGCACAGTGTGAGTCCTGCTCGATCATTGGGAATCCAGTCACCATTGGGTACCTTCACACCCGAGGTCGTTCCGTTCCAGACGAAGACCACATCGTTGTTAAAGTTAACAGTGTTCAGGTCGGGTAGGTCGCCATAGTCAGCCGAGATCACCCGTACGTCGGGTAGTTTGAGTTGCTGAACGATGTCGTTGACCCAAGTTGAACTGAACGATTCCCAGGCCAGCACATCGACGCCGCGCGGTCCAAGCAATGACCACATGGCCATCTCGATCGCGCCTGTATCGGACGCCGGGACGATCCCGATTCGGTAACCCGCAGGCAGGCCGAGCAGCCGAGCTGATTCAGAACAGGCCCGCGCGAGCGTGGCTTTACCAAGTGCGGAGCGGTGCGACCGACCCAGCATTTCCATCGGCAAATGGCGGACGTCGTAGCCCGGGCGTTTCGCGCAGGGGCCACTTGAAAAGTTGGGATTGGCGGGCTTGATGGTGGGGCGCATGTTGGTCGCTTGGTTGTCGTCTGGTTGTCGTCTGGTTGTCGTCTGAGCTCGGCCGTCTGCCGCCATTATTGCTCGGCTACCAGGATGGCAAAGGCTATGATGCTGCGATCCAATCCGTCGCATGCCTTATGTCCTTATCCATCCCTGAGATCGTCGACCTGTTGAATGGCCGTGCTCACACCTGGTACGGTCAGGAAGCGATCAGTCAGCTCGAGCATGCCTTGCAGTGCGCTCATTTGGCCGAGGTAGCGGGCGAACTGCCAGAGACAATTGTTGCCGCCCTTTTGCACGATCTGGGGCACATGTTGGGTGCCAACAGTCAGCTGGCAGCGACTCAGTGGCCGGCCCAAGGGGAGGGTGAGGAGGGTGAGAAGAAAGCACAGGATCGCGAGGAAGCCCCGCCAACCACGGACGACCTTCACCAGTACATCGCGTTGCCATTTTTGCGCGGCGTCTTCCGGGATGCTGTTCTGGATCCCATCAAACTGCATGTGGAGGCCAAACGCTATCTCTGTGCAACGGACCCACACTATTGGGACGCTCTGTCTCCCGCATCCAAACATAGCCTTGTGCTGCAGGGTGGGGTACACGGCCCTGAACAGGCTAGTGCATTCGAAGCGCTGCCATTTTCCGATCGGGCGGCCAGGCTGCGTCGCTATGACGACTTGGCCAAGGTGCCCGGGGCCAGGACCCCGGGACTTGAGCACTACGAGCAACTCATGTGGGCAGTTGCTTTATAGACCGATCACACCACCGTACGCACAGCAGGTGACGGCAAGAACTGTCTTCGTGATATCGTGATATCGTGATATCACCAACTTGCGGGCGTGGGGTATTGAATGGCTCAAGTAATCGTCCGAAATCTCGAGATCGAAATTAAGGACTTGCTCAAACAGCGTGCTGCGCAGCATGGGTGGAGCATGGAAGAAGAAGTACGCCAGATTTTGCGCAACGCCGTTCGTGCGACGGAGCCCCCCGCCACAAGGCTTGGCAGTCAAATCGCTCAGCGATTTGCCGATGTGGGCCTCGAGGGGCCGCTGCCGGAGATGCGCCAGTCGATCGACGCGCCGCCTGACTTTGGCACGTGATTATTTTAGATACCAACGTGGTGTCGGCCTTGATGCAGTTGCATCCAGACCCGCAGGTGATCGTCTGGCTTGACAACCAACCTGCCGAATCGATTTGGATCAACTCCATCACTCTGTTCGAGGCGCGCTACGGTTTGGCATTGCTGCCTGAAGGGCAACGCAAAAAAACGTTGCAAGAGCGCTTTGAAGAACTATTGACGCAAGACTTGCAGAGCAGAGTTGCGCACTTTGACTCCAGCGCGGCCAGCCAGTCCGCTGAACTTGCGGCAAAGCGCAAGGCATCTGGTCGCGCAGTTGACATGCGTGACACGTTCATCGCGGGCATTGCGCTGGCGCGACGAGCCACCCTCGCCACGCGCAATGTCAAGCATTTTGATGACCTGACGACTCCCGTGGTCGATCCTTGGGGAGATGCTTGGCGAGCTCGCCAAGGTGCCCGGGGCCGAGACCCC
>CAIPGD010000029.1 GCA_903864485.1 uncultured bacterium
GCCGACCGCTTGACAGGGGTCGATCGGTCCAACTATTGGCTCGTCGCGGCGCCGTTTATTGGCTCTGCGGTCCCGGCAGGTTTTACCCTGCCAAAGGCTGAGGTGTTTTCGGACGTTGGGGTGGTCTCGATCCAAACAGATCTGGCTGATCCCAAGCGTGCTTCCTTGTACTTCCGCTCCAGCCCATATGGCTCGGTGAATCATGGTCATGCCGATCAGAACTCTTTCATTTTGAATGTCGGCTCCAAGCGAACGTTCATCAACAGTGGTGTCGATGACTCCTACTGGTCGCCGGAATACAGCGCCTGGTACGTTCAGACCAAAGCCCATAACGCAATCACTTACGACGGCGGGGTTGGTCAGGTCGCAGGGAGCCTGGCGGCCAAGGGTCAAGTCACCGCCTTCAAGCGCAATGCGGCTGGCTACACCCTGACCAGCGGGGATGCACAGAAAGCCTATCCAAGCGGCATGAACCAGGCGACGCGAACGATCATCGCCGGACCAGACGGATCCTTCGTCACGGTTGATCAGCTGGCGGCCACCTCTGGGCGTCGTTGGGAATATAACCTTCACGTGCCTGGCGCTGCTACAACGCTTGGGAGCGGGCGCGCGCAGGTCAATACGGATCGTGGCGCACTCTGCATCCAGCCGGTTGCGGCCAGCCAGAGCCCGACTTGGTGGGGTTTCAGTCAGGCCAAAATTCCGGATATGGCGGTCAGTGGCTACGGCTCACTCATGGGGACTTATCAAATGAAATGGACGGCGCCCTCGGCCGTCACGAGCGCCGTGCTGCCGATGCATTTTGACTTTGGCTGTAACAGTCCGGCGCCTGTGGTCACCCAGGCCAATTCGCAGGTCACGATTCAGTGGGACGGCTTTACCTGGGTCGTTGACAGTCGGGGCCGGCTGATTTCAGCGAGCTGAATTTGAGCTGAGCGTGAGCTGAATTTGAGCTGGTTTTGACCTGACTTTGCACCACGTGTGAGAAGCCCCGCCAGGAAACTGGTTGGGGCTTTTTTTCATTGGGGGGCTAGAATTCGCCCATGGAAATCGGATTGGTCGACGGTGTTGCGTACCTTCTTGCGTACCTGATTGGCTCAGTGTCCTTTGCGGTGCTGGTCAGCCGGACGATGGGTCTCGCCGATCCTCGCTCCTACGGATCCGGCAATCCCGGTGCAACCAATGTGCTGCGCTCCGGCAACAAAGCGGCTGCACTGGCGACGCTTTTGGGCGACGCGGCGAAGGGCTGGGTGGCGGTCGCCGTGGCGGAGCGCGCTGGGCCGCAATGGGGGCTGGACTGGGGGCTGGACTGGGGGCTCGAAGCAGGGTTCGATACAACCACGGTTGCGTTCGTCGGGTTGTTCGCGTTTCTGGGGCATTTGTTCCCGGTTTTTTTGAAGTTCCGGGGTGGGAAGGGCGTTGCAACGGCTGCGGGTGTCCTGCTGGGCCTTAACCTCTGGCTCGGCCTCGGGACACTCGCGACCTGGCTGCTGATTGCCGCCTTTTTCCGGCTCTCGTCCCTGGCCGCAATCATCTCTGCCGTGTTCGCACCGCTCTGGGCATGGCTGCTGTTTGGCCGCCAGCCGGTCGTTCTGATTGTCGCTGTGATTGGCGTGTTGCTGATCTCAAGGCACCGGGCCAACTTGGCTAAGCTAATAGCGGGGACCGAGGGCCGAATCGGTGAGAAAAAGGCTCCTGATTCGGGGCCATCTGCCGCAGGCGAGGGCTGATGCGACTGGGTTTGGATCTCGGTGGAACCAAGATCGAAGTGGTTGCGCTCGACTCATCGGAACAGGAACGGCTCAGGCGTCGGGTCGCAACGCCGCAAGGCGATTACGACGCGACCCTACATGCGATCATCGAGTTGATCTTCGGCGCGGAAGCTGATTTGGCGTGTCGCGCGACGATTGGTCTGGGGATACCGGGTTCCTTGTCGGTTCAATCGGGTCGGGTGCGAAATGCTAATTCCACGTGCCTCAATGGCAAGCCATTGCAGGCGGATCTCGAGCGGATGTTGGAACGCCCGGTTCGCATTGAAAACGATGCTAACTGCCTTGCGTTGTCCGAAGCCACCGATGGCGCTGCTGAGGGCGCAGCGGTGGCATTCGCCGTTATTCTCGGGACGGGTGTTGGGGGCGGCCTCGTCGTGAATGGACAATTGATCTCCGGGCGTAATCGGATCGCCGGTGAATGGGGTCACAACCCCTTACCCTGGCCAAATTCAGCGGAATGGGATGGCCCCCCATGTTGGTGTGGCCGCCGGGGTTGCCTCGAAACCTGGTTGAGTGGGCCGGCTCTGGCTGCTTCGTATTCGCAGACTGCCGATGCCCTGTCCCTCGAAGCAGCGGCCGAAGCTGGAGATCCATCCGCCATCCGGGCCCTTGATCTCTGGCTCAATCGGTGCGCGCGGGCGCTGGCCTCGATTGTCAATGTGATCGATCCGGATGTCATTGTGTTGGGTGGTGGTCTGAGCAAGATCCGAGATTTACCCACCCGATTGCAGGCCGTCTGGGAGCCCTGGATCTTTTCGGATCGGGTTGAGACCCGCATTGTGACCGCTCGTTATGGCGATTCGTCGGGCGTGCGCGGGGCAGCCCGATTGTGGCCGGCGGGTCCTGGGGTTGTTTGAGTCGGGCGCTACGAGCTAATTTCCGCACAGCATTCAGCGGTCTGGCCCACGAGACTGGGGGGAACCACTGGAGGTTCCTGTGCGCCGGTCATGTCTCCAATCTCTTGTCCGCTCCTGCTCTATCTCGACCTGCTTTGTCCTTTGGCTCGTGCTGCCGACAGCCAATGCCGCGCCACCCCGAGCCCTGTCCGTCGAGGCCTTGCCGCCAGTCGCTGATCAACGAACTAGCGGCGACTATCCACTGGGTTCGGGCGATGTCCTGAAGATCATGGTGTTTCAGCACCCCGACCTGTCGATTGAGTCCCGAATCGCTGATTCCGGTCGGATTACCTTTCCCCTGTTGGGCACCCTGCAGGTAGGTGGTCTAAGTACCGATCAAGCGGAGCGTCTGATTGCCCGTGGGTTACAAGAGGGGGGCTTTCTGCGCGATCCGCAAGTTTCGATTCAGGTGAGTCAGTTTCGGAGTCAACAAGTTTCTGTGCTGGGCAACGTCAACCGCCCAGGACGCTACCCGATGGATGCCCAGACCATGCGTCTTTCTGAGGTGCTCGCCCTTGCGGGTGGAGTCTCAGAGGGCGGGGGCGACCGCGTGGTCATCACGACCGCGCAGACCGGTGCACCGAGGCGCATGGAAATCGACCTGAATGAAATCTTCGTTGCAGGGAAGTTCGAACAGGACGTTCCATTGCGCTCCGGTGATTCCGTTTACGTTCATCGAGCGCCCGTTTATTACGTCTACGGACAGGTACAGCGTCCCGGTATGTATCCCATTGAACGCGGGATGACGCTTGCACAAGCCGTCGCAAAAGGGGGAGGGCTGACCTTGCGTGGCACTGACCGGGGCTTGCGGGTATTTCGACGAGACGATCGCGGCGAAGTTCGAGTATTCGAACCCCGGCTCGACGAGGCGGTACGCGCGTCGGACTTGATTTTCCTTCGCGAGAGTCTGTTCTAAGTGGCGTGCTTGCCGTGAACCCGGTGATTCGGAGAACCTCATGAATCCACGTCAGTTGTTGTCGATCATTCTGGCCCGTTGGTGGGTCATCGTACTCACAACCCTCATTGTGTTGGGCGGTGCGCTTGGGTTCGGTTTCACGCGTAAACCCACCTATCTGGCCAGCACACAGGTGCTTCTGGATCTGGGTGCAACCAATCCGGTGTCTGGGCCCGCCCTGCCAGCTGCGATGATGCAGGCCTACCTGTCAACCCAGGTGGAAATCCTCACCAGTCAGAAAGTTGCGTTGCGGGTCGTGGATGCACTGGGTTTGACAGACTCGCCTGAAACCGTCGCTGCCTGGCAAAAGGAGACTCAGGGTCGGGGGGCGATTCGGCAATGGGTTGCAGATGGATTGCTGCGACGCCTGGATGTTCGACCGACACGCGATTCGTCTGTTTTATCGATTACCGCCACGGCCGGCAGCGCTGCGAGTGCGGCCTCGATTGCCAATGCCTTTGGCCAGGCTTACGTCGAGACCCAGATTGAAATCCGGATTGCCCCAGCCGGTGATCTCGCCACTCAATGCGAGTTGAGCCGCTTCAGAGTCACCCTTAGACGGCAAATGTAACCACTCAAAGCCAGCGAGCTGAGCGAACTCTACCGCGGCCAGGTGCGGC